>JAJKJM010000062.1 GCA_021153985.1 Polaromonas sp. | reverse complement strand
TACTTATTCACGAAAGCACGCAGTGGCAACTCCCAATTACTCTTACGAAAAGCGCCAGAAAGAGCTTGCGAAAAAACGCAAAAAAGAAGAAAAGCTCAAGCGCAAGGCTGAGGGAAAACCGGATGACGCTGCTGACGACGGCACCGAATCCCCAGACACGGAGGGCGATGCACCTGCCGGCGTGCCTCCCGTGGATCCAGCGCCCTGAAGCACGAACACTTTGAATAAAAACTGCTTCCAGCCCGCACAGCGTATACGGAAGCAGCTATTGATTTAATAGCAAAGAAAGCGGAGCCGGATTAGGTTCCTGCCGAACAAATCAAGAAAACACCGCTCAACCCGGCCTCACCTCAAGGTGTCGCCGGGTTTGTCGTTTCAGGTTTGAACCTTTTCGGCGATCAGATCGCGCGCCAGCGCACCCATGTCGGCCAGGCTACGGCTATGCGGTGCCAAGACCCGGGCCGACCTGTGTTGCAAAAAGTTTCGCTGCATTGACTGCAGGTAACCCGGGTCGTAGTGCTTGAGCAGCAGCTCGCGCACCACGGATGCGACATCTCCACCGAGTGCACGCGCTTGCCAGTCCTGCACGGTGAGCTTGCCGCGTGCTTCCGTCAGCGCGCCCAGCCGCTCGCAGAAGTGGGCGGTGTCTTTGACAAAAAAATCATAGTCTTCCAGCAGCAGCGCCACGCGCTCGTCTTCCGGCAGTTCGATTTGCAGGCAGGGGCCGGCGCGCATCGCGCTGATCAGGCCCTCGGGTACAGCCACATTGCCGACTTTTTTACTTTCGCTTTCAATGTAGACAGGTTTTGCCGGGTCAAAGCCGCGCAGCGTAGACCAGATGCCGCTGTCAAAAGCCTTCTGGCTGGGTTGCTGCACACCGGGGATGGCGCCCAGCACCGAACTGCGGTGGTTGGCCAGCGCTTCCAGGTCCAGCACCTGTGCGCCTTCAGCCTTGAGCGCCTGCAGGAGCCGCGTTTTGCCCGAGCCGGTGGGGCCGCACACCACCTGGTATTGAAAGCGCGCCGCCAGCTGCGGCAGGTCTGCGACCAGGGCCGCCCGGAAAGCTTTGTAGCCGCCATCCACCAGCGTGACCTTGAAGCCGATCTGGTCCAGCACCAGCGCCAGCGAACCGCTGCGCTTGCCGCCGCGCCAGCAGTAAATCAGCGGCTGCCACTCCCGGGGTTTGTCCAGCGCGTCGCGCTGGATGTGTTCAGCGATGTTTTTGGCCACCAGCGCGGCACCCAGCTTTTTGGCCTCGAACTGGCTGATCTGCTTGTACCGGGTGCCGACGATCTTTCGCTCCTCGTCATGCAGGCTGGGCCAGTTCACCGCGCCGGGGAGATGGTCCTCCGCATACTCGCCTTCGCTGCGGGCATCAATAACATCGGAAAAGCGGCCCAGCGCGCCCAGTGCTTCTTCGGCGGAAATGCGTTCGAGGCTCACTTGATGAGTTTCTTCAGTTCGGGCCACACATTGGCCAGCATGCGGGCCTGCGACTGTTCGTTGGGGTGGATGCGGTCGGCCTGGAAATTAGCCACCGGGTCGGCAGCGTCGGCAATCCCTTTAAGGAAAAAGGGCACCAATGCCACTTTCTCCGCCTTGGCGACCTTGCTGAAGAGGCCTGAGAAGGTGGTGGCATAAGCGCCGCCGTAGTTGGGCGGCACCTGCATGCCCACCAGCAGCACCTTGGCCCCGGCCTTTTTCGACGCCTGCGTCATGGCGCTCAGGTTTTTCTCGGTCATGTCCAGCGGCAGGCCGCGCAGGGCATCGTTGGCTCCCAGTTCGATCACCACCACGGCCGGTTGGTGCTGCGTCAGCAGGGCGGGCAGGCGCGACAGCCCGCCGGACGTGGTGTCACCGCTGATGCTGGCGTTGACGACCCTGGCAGCCTTCTTTTCGGTGGCCAACTGCTTTTCGAGCAAGGGCACCCAGCCCGTGCCGCGTTTGAGGCCGTATTCGGCGCTCAGCGAGTCGCCCAGGACCAAAATGGTATTGCCCTGCGCACCCGGGGGCGCTGGCGGGGGTGTCTGCGCCGCAGCCGCCAGGGCAGTGCCCATCAGGGCGGCCATGAACAGCGCTACCCAAGGCTTTACCAAGGTCTTTGCCTGCGCCGCAAGGCCAGGCTTGGTAAAGTCTGATTTCACATTTTCTGACAAGGCTGACATGTTTGAACCCGCGGTTAGTGGCGTGAGTGGTGCGGTAAGCGGTGCAGATGCTTCACGGGCATCCACGACTTCCACCTCTTCAATTATTTCCGTTGAGCACGTTTTCAAGTCGGTCACAGACTCCACCGGCACGCTGACTATTTTGCGCGATATTGATTTTGCGCTGGCTGCCCGCGAAACCGCCGCCATTGTGGGCGCGTCAGGCTCAGGCAAAAGCACCTTGCTGTCCATCATCGCAGGGCTGGACACGCCCACCCAGGGCACAGTCCGGCTGGCGGGGCAAGACCTCTTCGCCCTCAGCGAAGACGACCGCGCCGCGCTGCGCGCGCAGAAGGTCGGTTTTGTGTTCCAGAGTTTTCAGCTCATGGGCAACCTGACAGCGCTGGAAAACGTCATGCTCCCGCTGGAATTGTCAGGCGCCAAAAACGCCCGTGCACTGGCTACCGACATGCTCAAGCGCGTTGGGCTCGGCGAGCGGCTGGGCCATTACCCCAAGGTGTTGTCGGGCGGTGAGCAGCAGCGCGTGGCCCTGGCCCGGGCTTTCGTGGTGCAACCGGCAGTGCTGCTGGCCGATGAGCCGACCGGCAGCCTGGACTTCGCCACCGGCGAAACCGTCATGTCGCTGATGTTCGAACTCAATCGGGAACTGGGCACCACGCTGGTACTGGTCACGCATGACCAGGCGATTGCGGCGCGCTGTGAGCGGCGTATCACCATTGATGCCGGGCGGGTCAGCGCTGCCTGAAACCGGAAGCGCAAGAAGATTGAAGGGAAATCTGGCTCTCGCCCATATCCCATCTGAACAGCCTGCTACAAAAAATATAGCAACCCGTGTGCCGCCTGGCGAGTCGATCGTCAGTGCCCTGGGTGCAGTTTTTTCGCTGCAGCCATGAACTTGGCCCGGTCGTCAGCCTTGTCGATATGCTGCGCCAGCGCCTGGACGAGGGCGCCGAAGGCAGGCTGGCGGCCGGCTTCCTTGCGAACCAGCGTTTTGGCCAGGGGGCCGATGTGCAGGCTCAGCGCACGTTCCAGCTGAGCCTGCAACTCGGCGCTGAAACTCTGCACATTGATGGAGGTGGAACTCGGCGACGAAGGAAAAGAGGTCGAGGGCCGTGATGCTCCCATCGGCAGGCTGGGCAGCCGGCTTGCCTCGCTGCGCGCCATTTGCGACACCGGCATCGACACGGGGCGGCTGAGGTTGCTGCCGATGCTTCCAGTGCTTCCGGTGAGCCCCGTACGGGGGCCGCTGGCGCCGTGCGGCGCTGAATGCACCGGCGCGCTGGCATGGCGCGGTTTTAAAAAAGCTTCCCGGGCCGTGGCGTCGGGAATCGACACCGCCAGCAGGTCGCGTAAGCCTTGGGCACTCACGGTGCGTGGCATGGCTTTTTTCACCAGCACCTTGGCCAGCGGCCCGATCGCCTTGGCCAGCTCGTTTTCGATGTCGTGCACCATCTCGGGCGTGAGCGAGGCGAGGGCGGCGAACGATGCGGTGTGCTCGAACTCCATGTTGCGCTCTGCCGGTGCCGGGGCGGCATGCGGGTCCAGCACGGCATAGATCTCGTGCGAGCGCAGGTGCTTGTCCATGTGCGGGCCGAGGTAGTCGAACAGGCTGGCCGCGGTGTCGGTGATGCGTGAAATGACGTCGTAGTAGGCGCGCGAAACCACAATCTGGTTGGGCTTGGAAAAGTCCATGATGCGCTGGGCCACATTGATGCCGTCGCCCACCACGTTGACGCGGTTGTTGATGTCAAACACCATGCGGATCGGGCCCAGGTGCAGCCCCACGCGCAGCGACAGCTTGCGGCCGTACTTGTGCACCAGCAGGTCGCGCAGCAGCAGGGCCGACTGCAGGGCTTCTTCCGGGTCGCCCAGAAAGCAGATCGCCGCGCCATCGCCGGTGTCGATCATGATGCGCGAGGATTCTTTCACGCCGCCAATGGCCTTGGTGATCAGCTCATTGAACAGCGCCTTGATCTGTACCTGCTGGTCCACCGAATAGGTGGAATAAGAAACCAGGTCCAGGAACATGATGGTGCCCAGCACGTTCTTGCGCAGGTTCTCGGAACTGCTCAGCGGAATCGACTGCGAATTGGCGGCGTAAGCCAGCAGGGCGTTGTCCACCGGCGAGGAGGCCGTCGTCTTGCTGTCCACCGTTGTCATGCTCATGGCGGCTGGCGCCTGCGCAGCCATCGCGGTGTTACTGCCCACCGCTGCCGCGCGCAAGGTTTGCGTCTTGAGGAAGTCGGAGCTCAGCAATGCCTGGCGCAATGCGGCCACATCCTGCGGGCGCTGGGTTTCGTTGGGTGTCATCGCCCAGTCGATGGCGCGTAGCAAAGGAGCGCCGAAGACCACAGCGCTGGCGGTGTCCGCCGCCTTGGGCATGCTGTCTTCCCGCACCCTCGATGCCGACTCCATCGGCTTGTGGCCGGTCGTCATCCAGTACATCACCGCGCCCAGTGAATAGACATCCGTCCAGGGCCCCTGGTGGCCCTTGCTGTGGTACTGCTCAAACGGCGCAAAACCCGGGCTCACGATATTGGTCATGTCCTGGTTGCCAGTGAGCCGGCGCGCCGCGCCGAAGTCCAGCAGTACGGGCGTGCCGTCGGCGCGAATGTAGATGTTGTCCGGCTTGATGTCGCGGTGCAGGAAGTTCACCTTGTGCACGGCCTCCAGGCCGTCCATCAGCGGGTAGATGATTTTCAGCAGGCTTTGCTGGTCCAACGCGGGCTGTTTGGCCAGCCAGCGCTTGAGCGGGTCGCCCGACTCGTACTCCATCACGATGTAGGCGGTGCCGTTTTCCTTGAAGTAGCGCAGCACCCGCACGATGTTGGGATGCTTGAAAGACGCCAGTGCCCGGGCTTCATCCAAAAAGCGTTCCAGTCCCCACTGGAATTGCGTCTTGTTTTCAGTGGACCGGACGCTGACCGACAAGTCAGCCGCGCGCACGGCCAGCTCGCCCGGGAAGTATTCTTTGATGGCAACCGGCAACTGCAGGTTGATGTCTTGCGCCAGATAGGTAATGCCAAAGCCGCCGCCGCCCAGCATTTTGTCGATGCGGTATTCAAAGACGGTCTGCCCCGGCAGAAGCGCGGCCATGTCACCACCCTGGCCGGCAGGGCGCACTGGCAGTGTCCGGGTCTTTTCTTCGGGGTCGTCCATTCGTGCGGGGTGCTCGTCGGGTGGGTTTTGTCTAAAAATCGGGGGCGCCGCCGGCGATCAGTCGCCGCGGTCAATCATCTGCATGGCTTTTTCCAGACTGCGGCGCATGCGATTGAACGCTCCGCCCAGCACGGCCACTTCATCCCGGCCGCCATCGGCAAACTCGGGCACATCGAAGTCGCCGGTGCTGACCTTGTCGGCGGCTTGCGACATGCGGCGGATAGGCCGCACGATCAGCCAGCTGAGCATCAGATTCAATACGACAAAGACCACCGCAAAGACTGCCGCCAGCGAGGCCATGAAGGCCTTGAAAGTGCGGTCGGCGTTGCGCACGGGAATATCCATGGGCACCGTGACCACCTGCGCACCGATGATCTCGTTGTGCTTCCAGCCGAAGCCGTTGGCCTCGCCGTAGATCTTGACCATGCTGGCAGGCGCATTGGCCGGCACGCTGTGGCATTGCAGGCAGGCGGCATTGGTGATCTGGATGGGCTTGGCGATGTACAGCAACCGGCCAGTGGCTGCGTTGCGCTCAGAGATCAGTTCTTTTGAATCGGCGTTCTGGCGGAACTGCTGGACGATGTCGGCTTCCCAGTCGGTGGCACGGTCACGCGGGTTGGTGGGGTTCAGCGTGGCTTCCTTGTAGCCGTAGTCGCGGTATTTCTTCTGGATATGGCCCAGTGTTTCGGTCGCGGCATAGGCCGGCACCGTTTGGGGCAGGAAAACCTCTTCGAGTTGCTTGTCCAGGTGGGGTTTGACCTGTTCGACGGTATAGGCACGCACCGAGAGTGCCGTGTCCATCATGAGGCGGGCGTTGCGCAACACTTCTTCACGCGCGTTTTCTTGCAAAAGCTGGCGCGACAGGTAGCCCGCAGCCGCAAAACCGGCCAGGAACACCACGATCAGCACCAGATTGAATTTGAGTCTTAGTCCCATAACGCCTCCACTGTGCGCCGCCTTGCGGCACAAAAGTTATTAATTGATATTGCGCACAACTTGTTACTATTTTAGTCTTACGGCTGGGGCGATTGTCTCCGGTGATCGCTGGTGGCGCACGGGTACTAATGCCAATGACACTTTATGGGTGTTTATGACCCAGATTGGATTGCGTGAGTACGGCAAAAAGTCAGGCGGCCCAGGAAGCGCCGGTGGATTACCGGCAAGGTACGGGAAGGGCGGAAAAAGGCGGCGGGATGGGTAAAAAGGGCTACGGCGATAATCCTTCCCATGTCTTCTTCCCCCAAAGTGCTTTTTGGCTTTCATGCCGTCGGTGTCCGCATCAAAACCGCCCCCAAATCCGTCCTGGAGGTCTTTTTTGACGCGTCACGCCGCGATGCGCGCATGCGCCAGTTCACCGACCGGGCGCGTGAGGCCGGCATCCGCCTGATCGAATCCGACGGCCTGCGCCTGGTCAAGATGTGCGGCAGCCACGGCCACCAGGGCGTGGTCGCCCGGGTCGACCCGCTGGCCCAGGTCAAATCGCTCGACGAGCTGCTCGAGCAGCTTGAAGAAGCCGGCACGGCCCAGCCGCTACTGCTGGTGCTCGACGGCGTGACCGACCCGCACAACCTGGGCGCCTGCCTGCGGGTGGCAGACGGCGCGGGCGCCCACGCCGTGATCGCCCCCAAGGACCACGCGGCCGGCATTAACGCCACCGTCGCCAAGGTTGCCAGCGGTGCGGCCGAGACCATGCCCTACTTCATGGTGACCAACCTGGCCCGCACCCTGGGTGAGCTCAAGGAACGCAACATCTGGTGCATAGGCACCAGCGACGACGCCGAAAAAACAATCTACGACGTGGATCTGAAAGGCCCGGTCGCCCTGGTGCTGGGCGCAGAAGGCGAGGGCATGCGCCAGCTCACGCGAAAGACCTGCGATGAACTGGTCAGCATCCCGATGCACGGCGCGGTGGAAAGCCTGAATGTGTCCGTGGCCAGCGGCGTGTGCCTCTATGAGGCGCTGCGCCAGCGGCGCCCCGTTTAGGCCGTCAACCGCTTCCTAGATGAGCCCGTACCAGCCGAGCAGGGCGCCCGCGCCCAGCAGCCACAGCAGGTGAATCTTGCTGCGCCACACGATGATGGCCGAGGCCGCCGTCACCAGCCATACAGGCCAGTCTTTCAGTGAGCTGCCGTTGGCGCTCGCCAGAATCCAGCTGGTGGCGATCAGCAGGGCGATCACGATGGGCCCCATGCCCTGCTTGAAGGCGCGCACCGCTCGCAGCTCGCGGTTGCGGTGGCCCCATTGCGCTGCCGTGTACGTCAATGTCGTGCTGGGGATCAAGATCCCCAGCAGTGCGAGAAACACCCCCAGCAAGCCGGTCAGCATGCCGCCGGCGTTCAGGCCGACGTTCCAGCCGAGCAAGGCGATGAAGAGCACGTTGGGCCCCGGCGCCGACTGCGCGATGGCAATCGATGCGTTGAACTGCGCATCGGTCAGCCAGTGCTGCTTGTCGACCAGAAAGCGGTGCATGTCGGGCGCGGTGCTGATAGCCCCGCCCACCGACAGCAGCGACAGCGAGAGGTAATGCAAAAACAGGTCAAACCAGTCGCGCGCGCCGAAGACCAGATGCAGCGATTGCAGCGATTCGCTCATGGCTTGAGCCTGCGGTACGCCAACACGCATGCCGATACACCCAGAGTGAGCAACACATACGCCAGCGGAATGCGCAGCAGCGCGATGGCCACAAAGCACAGCACACCCAGGCCGACGCACAGCCGCATGCCCAGCACGTTTTTCTGGAGTGCCCCAAAAAGCTTGAGGCCGGTCGCCGCAATCAGCCCGGCGGCCACGGCGCCCATGCCGCGCAGTGCGCCCGCCACGCCGGGGTGGCCGGCAAACTGGGCGTAGACCACCGCCAGCAGCAACACCAGCACCAGCGGCACGGTCAGCATGCCGGCCAGGGCCACCATGGCACCTTTGAGCCCGAAGTAGCGCCCGCCTACCATCAGCGAAAGATTCACCACGTTGGGCCCGGGCATGATCTGAGCCACAGCCCAGTCTTCGATGAATTCTTCGCGTGTCATCCAGCGTTTTTTCTCGACCAGCTCGCGCTGCACGATGGCGAGGACGCCGCCGAAGCCCTGCAGGGCCAGCAGGGTGAATGAAACAAAGAGGTCGGTGAGGGATTTGGGTTGCGGGCGATCTTCCGCGGGCAGAGAACTCATGGGCGCCATTATCGCCGCTTCATCGTTGCACCATGGCCCGCCGGGCAGAAACCGAAAGAGCCCATCTGCTATCAAAACAGGAGCTACCTGCCCATGCTCCATATGGGCTACAGGCCAAAATGGCTGAAAGTTCCGGCCTGAGTACATTGTTTTGCGATGGGCGGCGTCGTAGAGCGCAGACAGGCCCTTACAGGCGCAACTCCCAGGTCTCACCCACCAGGTCATGCCCAAAGCTATGGTGAGGCTCGCGCTTGGTCAATACAAAGCCCCGCTTTGCATAGATGGCGCGGGCTGCCTCCAGCAGGCTGTTGGTCCACAGCACCATTTTTTTGTAACCCTTGGCGCGCGCAAACGCAATGCATTCGTCGGTCAGCCGGCCGCCCAGGCCCAGCCCGCGCGCGGCTGGGGTGAGGATCAGCATGCGCAGCTGCGCCACTGTCGCCGACTTGCGCACCACAAACACCGCGCCCACCCGCTCGCCGTCGATCTCCGCGATCCAGCATTTCTCCCAGTCCGGCTGGTGGTTCTTGAGGTACTTGCCCGCAATGTCAGCGACCAGCGCTTCGAATTCGCTGTTCCAGCCGTATTCGCGTGCATAAATTTCACCGTGCTGTTGCACCACCCAGCCCATGTCGCCGGGCTGCGGATCACGCAGGATCACGGTGCGCGTGGCGGCAGGCGCCTGCGGCCCGGCCAGCAGCCGTTCCACCGTGGCCATGGCGCTCACCATTTTCTGCTGTTCACCAGGCGCCAGGGCGCCCAGCAGGGTGGCCGCCTCGTCGCGCGACTGCTGCTGCAGCGGCGCGAACACCGCATGCCCGGCCTCGGTCAGCTTGAGCAGGCTTTGCCGTGCGTCGGCCACCGAGGGCACGCGTGCCAGCCAGCCTTTGCTTTCAAAGCGCCGCAGGATGCGGCTGAGATAGCCCGCGTCCAGCGACAGGTCGCGCCCCAGTTCGGTCGCTGTCGGCTGGTCGCGATGGGCCAGTTCGTACAGCACCCGCACCTCGGTCAGCGAAAACTCGCTGCCGAGGTAGGGATCCAGCACGCCGATGCGCTGGGTATAGAAGCGGTTGAAGCGGCGCACCGCCTTGACATGCGCGGTGCTGGTGGCGGGCGTTGGGAGTACTGAAGGGGAACGGGTAGGGGTAGGTGACGATGCCATGGCGGCTATCGTCAACTAATTAATTGACAAAGTCAAGTAAATTGAATTTCCCCCGGCGCCCCTCGTCCACGGCCTAGATAACCCGCCGCGGCGCCGCCGTAGCGGCATCGCCGCTATTGGGCGCCCCGGTCGGTTCGATCAGCAGCAGATGGGCCTCTTGCACTGCGCGCGGACGGTGCGACACTCCACGCGGCACCACATACATCTGGCCGGGCTTGAGCATGACAGTCGGCTGGCCGTCGATGTCGATGTGCAGCTCGCCCTTCAGCACGAGGAAGAAATCGTCGCTTTCGGGGTGCGAGTGCCACGTGTATTCGCCCTGAACCTTGACGACCATCACGTCATGGCCGTTGAATTCGCTCACGGTGCGCGGTTGCCAGTGGCCTTCAAAGCTCGCGAGCTTGGCCTGCAGGTCGATTGCGTCTGTTTTCATGGAAGCTCCTCTTGCGTTGCGGTTGAAGAGGCAAGTCTCCTTGCTGCGGCCCGCGGCGTCTTGTACGATTGTTTCATGCAGCAAGCCCAAGACCCGACGCCCAAGGACTGGGCACGCTTTCGACCAGGGGCTTTGGCCGGCGTAACGCAGATGAACGCCCACTTCACCGAGCACGCCTTTGAGCGCCACAGCCACGAAACCTATTCCATCGGCGTTACCGCCTCCGGCGTGCAGACCTTTCACTGCGGCGGCACCTTGCACGCCAGCCTGCGTGGTGATGTGATCCTCTTCAATCCCGACGAGCCACACGACGGCCAGCGCGGCACCCAGGAAGGCTTTGGCTACAGCATGCTGTACCTGTCGCCGCAAGTCGTCGACGAATGCCGCGACAAAGAGGCCGGCCTCGACATGGCAGCCTATTTCAGTCAACCCGTCGTGCGCGACGCGGCCATGGGCCATGCACTGACGCGTGCGATAAGCGCTGCAGGGCAGGCCCAGGAGTCACTGCGCGCGGAAGAACTCACCCGCGATGTCCTGGTGCGCCTGCTTCAGCGCTACGGCGAGCGGCGCTCAGACAGCGATGGAACCCGATCGACTGGTCTTGCACGGATGCTTCGTATCCGCGACTATTTGCGCAGCCATTTTGACCAGGACATCACCGTTGATGCCCTCGCGCGCGAAGCAGGCCTGTCGCGCGTGCACCTGACGCGCGCCTTCGGCCGGCAATTCGGTGTCCCGCCGCACATCTACCTCAATGCGGTGCGCATAGAACGGGCCCAGGCCGGCATGCTGGCCGGGCAAAGCCTGGCCGAAGTGGCCGCCGCCTGCGGCTTTGCCGACCAGAGCCATTTCAGCCGGCGCTTCAAGGGGAGTGTGGGCTTGTCGCCCGGCATCTGGTTGCGGCAAATGAAGCCCGCGTTTGGGCGACCCCTCACAGCCAGCCAGGAATTTTCTTAATTGACTCAGTGCGGCTGGAATGGATGACAAGAGACAACATTCGAACACCCAACGCTTCAACCCCCACTGTCCACTGCTCCTCATCCGATACGATCTTTTTGCATCTAACTTCTCGAAAGAAAACTTCCCATGCATATCCGGGTCATTGCCTGCGTCCTTGGCATTTTTTTGCTCGCGGGATGCGCTGCGCCTCGTCCCGTCCCCGCACCTACTGAAGAGCAAGCCTCCATCACCGTATACCGGCCCGATGGATTCGTGAACGGCGGAGCTTATCCCTACCTGTACGTTGACGACGACAAGATCGGGAGCCTGATGAATGCGGGCCATATTGTTTTCGGCGTCTCACCAGGATCCCACGAGCTGGTTTTGAAAAACATTATGTGGTGGAGCGGAAAACAGGGATGGACCATTGACGTCCAGAAGGGCCAGCGCCGCTACTATCGCGTGCTTTCGAGCCTCAACTCAACGTCGGTGACCGGTCCATTACTCACGATTTCAAAGACAATACGGATCCAAGAGGTGCCGGAAGCAGAAGCACTGCGTGAGCTTGCCAAGACAACGCGGTCCAACTAGGCCTGATTTCCCCAGCGAAGTGGCACCCCGCAGCGGCGCTGCACTTTCAGTCCAGGGCGGCGAACCCCGAATCTCCACGGTCCATCGGGTCCACCACGACGTCATAGATTTCATTGATGCGCCACACCGGCGTCTCATAGGCCGCCTGGCCTTGCACCTTCACCAGAAACGAACTGGGTTGCTCCTCGGCTTTGAGGAGCAACTCGCACGAAAAATCGATCTGCCCGGTGTCTGTGGCGATGGCGCTGACAAGTTCGTGTCTGGCCAGCGAAAGGCGCTCGGCGCTGTCGCCCGGCAGCAGCTGCTCCACCTCATAGGTGCGCAACACAATGGAAGTGATGCGCTGGATGAGTTCGTCCACGACGGCGGAAGGATTGGCGATCATGAAAAAAGAAGAATTTTGGGGCATTCTCCTACAAGCCCCCTTCGTTTGAACGGCTACATTCGAGTTGCGGCCCCCGGGCCGCATCCCTCCCTCTGGCCATGCCAGATTCCAGCCCGGTTTGTCCGGGCTTTTTTTTGCCTGTCTTTTTACCCGACGCTTCCGGCGTTGGCATCAGGCATTGGCAAAGCGGGCGGCAAGCGGCCCACCTAGAATCGCTCGCACTACCGCAAGCACATTCGAGGGCGTCATGTCAGAAAGCACGATCGAGTACCGTCACAACTACCCGCTGGACCCCGTCGACGTTGCACGTGTTTTCGACGCCTCCGGCATCACCAGGCCAACGGCCGATCTGCCCCGGATCGCCCGCATGTTTGCCGTCCCCAGCTTGGTCATTTCCGCCTGGCAGGACGACCGCCTGGTCGGCGTCAGCCGATCGCTCACGGATTACAGCTATTGCTGCTACCTGTCGGATCTGGCGGTAGACAAAGCACTTCAGGGAAAAGGGGTTGGCACCGAACTGATCCGGCGCACGCAGGCAATGATTGGAGACGAGGTCTCCCTCATCCTGCTGTCCGCGCCGGGCGCCATGTCTTACTACCCGGCAGTGGGCTTTCAGCAGGCCGACAATGCTTTTGTCATCAGGCGCAAGAAATGAGACCTGGAAAGGTGAGCCGCGAGCTCAACTGGCCCCGCCGGGATACCCCGTGAGGATTTTTCGCGACTTGTCTAGACCGACATCCCGCCCGACACTTCAATCACCGCCCCGTTGACATAACTTGCCTCGTCACTCGCAAGAAAAGCATAGACATTGGCAATCTCCTCAGCCCGCCCCAGCCGCCTCAGCGGCACATGGGCCTCCATCTCCTTGAGCACTTTGTCGGGAATGGTGCTCAGGATGGGCGTGGCGATAAAGCCCGGTGCGACCGCATTCACTCGCACGCCCTTGGGGCCCAGCTCGCGGCTCCAGGTTTTGGTGAAACCGATCACGCCGAACTTGCTGGCGGCGTAATTCGTCTGGCCGAAGTTGCCGTAGATGCCGACGACTGAACTCGCATTGAGGATCACGCCGCTGCCTTGCGCTGTCATGGTGCCGGCCACGGCCTGGGCGCAGTGGAAGACGCCGCGCAGATTGACGTCGATCACTTTGTCGAACTGCTCGAGTGTCATTTTCTGCAGGCGAGCGTCCTGGGTGATGCCGGCATTGTTGACGAGCACATCGATGCGGCCGAACTGGTCTTTGACCTTGCCCATCACGGCGTCGACCATGGCGCGTTGGGTCACATCCATCACATAACCGATTGCCTGGGCACCCAGGGCCTGGCATTGTTTGACGGCTTCATCCACGCCGGCTTGTTTCACATCGCAGACGATGACGGTGGCGCCTTCTTCTGCAAACTTCAGGGCGGTTGCCAGGCCTATGCCCTGCGCGGCGCCGGTGATGATGCTGATCTTGTTTTTGAGTCTTGGCATGAAATGGATAACGCTAAAAAAAGAAAAAGAAAAAAAGAAGAATGGGAAAAGGGGAGGATATGCGATGCCGCTCAATAAACCGGCTGGTGCTTGCGGATGGCGCCTTCGACTGCATCCGTGAGCGCAAAGCCCGGGCCGAATTTGGCGGCCAGCCCGGCGCAGCGCGCAACGAAGGCCTCAACGCCCATGCCGTAGATGAACTGCATCGCACCACCCGTCCAGGCCGGAAACCCGATGCCGAAGATGGAGCCGATGTTGGCGTCGTGCACCGTGGTGAGTACGCCTTCGCTGAGGCAGCGGGCGGTTTCCACGGCCTGGCGGTAGAGCAGGCGATCCTTGAGTTCATTGATGTCCCAGACCGCACCGGGTTTCTCAAACAGGGTTTTGAGTTCAGGCCACAAGTATTTCTTTGCACCGGGCTCGGTCGGGTAGTCGTAAAAGCCGCCACCGGCCGCGCGCCCAGGGCGCTTCAATTCTTTCACCATACGCTCGACCAGCAGCTCGCCAGGCGTGGCGGTGTAGGTCTTGCCTTCAGCGGTGAAGTCGGTGCGTGTCTGGTCCAGCACATGCACGCTCAGCGACAACGCGGTTTCATCCAGCACGGCCAGCGGGCCCACCGGCATGCCGGCCTGAATACCGGCGTTTTCAATCGCAGCGGCCGGGATGCCTTCACCCAGCATGGCCGCGCCTTCCATCACAAAGGTGCCAAAGGTGCGGCTGGTGTAAAAGCCGCGCGAGTCGTTCACCACGACAGGAATCTTGCCCAGCGCCTGCACATAGTCAAACGCGCGCGCCACGGTTTCATCGTCAGTCTGCTTGCCGCGGATGATTTCGACCAGCTTCATCTTGTCGACCGGGCTGAAGAAATGAATGCCGATGAATTTTTCAGGATTGGCGCTGGCCGTGGCCAAACCAGAGATGGGCAGGGTCGACGTGTTGGAGGCAAAGAAGCCGCCTGGCGCCAGCAGCGGCTCGGCCTCCTGCGTGACCTTGGCCTTGAGGTCACGCCGCTCAAACACGGCCTCAATGATGAGGTCGCAGCCCGCCAACTCGCTCACCTGGTCGGTGGCGGTGATGCGTGAGAGCAGGGCACCTTGCTCTGCCGCCGTCATGCGGCCTTTTTCTACACGCGGCGCGGTGATCTTGCTGCTGTAAGCCTTGCCGGCATCGGCCTTGTCCTGGCTCACGTCTTTCAACACCGTGGCAATGCCTTTGCTCGCTTGCGCGTACGCAATGCCCGCGCCCATCATGCCGGCGCCCAGCAGGCCGACTTTAGTGGGCCTGAACTTCGGCACCTTGGGCGGACGCGACTGCCCGCTTTTGATGGCATTCATGTTGAAGAAGAAGGTGTTGATCATGGCCTTGGCATTCGTGCCGGTCATGAGTTTGGCGAGGTAGCGGCTCTCAATGCGGTAAGCGGTCTCCAGGTCAACCAGCGCACCTTCGACCATGCAGGCCAGGATGGCCTCAGGCGCGGGGTAGAGCCCGCGCGTCTGCTTCTTGAGCATGGCGGGCGCGACGCTGAGGGCTGCGGCGATCTTGGGGTTGGCGGGGGTACCGCCTGGGATCTTGTAGTCTTTTGCATCCCACGGATGTTGTGCGGTGGGGTTGGCGGCGATCCAGGCCAGCGCCTTGCCCCGCAGCTCACCGGCATCGGCTACCAGCTCGTGCACCAGGCCCAACTCCAATGCCTGGCGCGGACCAAACGTCTTGCCTTCGACCAAGTAAGGCTGCGCGACCATCAGGCCCAGGTGGCGCGTCAGCTTGGTCACGCCGCTCGCGCCGGGTAACAGCCCCAAGGTCACTTCGGGCAGGCCGAACTGCGTTTTAACGTCATCCGTCGCCACACGGTAGTGGCCGACCAGCGCGACCTCCCAGCCACCGCCCAGGGCTGTGCCGTTGAGGCAGCTTGCGACAGGAACGCCCAACGTCTCCAGTGTGCGGAAATTTTTCTTCACGCGTTCGACTTCTGCGTAGGCTTTGGGTGCGTCGGCCGGTGTGAGGCGCATCACGGCCTTCAGGTCTGCGCCGGCAAAGAAGGTGCTCTTGGCGGAGGCAAGGATGATGCCTTTGAGTGCAGCCTTGTCCTTCACCACCTGTGCGGTGACTTCGCTCAAGTCATCTTGCCATTGCAGGCACATGGTGTTGACGGGAGAGTTGGGCTCGTCAAAGGTGATGGTGGCGATGCCGTCGTCGATCTGATACTTGATGGTTTTCATGGCGTTCAGATTCTTTCGATGATCGTTGCAATGCCCATACCGCCGCCCACGCACAGCGTGGCCAGCCCGTAGCGCAGCTTGCGCCGTTGCAGCTCGTCAATCAGCGTGCCCAGAATCATCGCGCCAGTCGCCCCCAGCGGGTGGCCCATGGCAATGGCGCCGCCGTTCACGTTGACTTTCTCGTGCGGCACCTTCATCTCTTTCATGAAGCGCATCACTACCGCAGCGAAAGCCTCGTTCACTTCAAACAGGTCGATCTGGTCCACCGTCATGCCGGCCTTGGCCAGCGCCTTGCGGGTGGCCGGCATGGGGCCGGTCAGCATGATGGTGGGGTCGGCGCCGCTCAGGGCTGCCGCCACGATGCGGGCGCGCGGCTTGAGGCCATGCGTTTTGCCGGCGGCTTCAGAGCCCACCAGCACGGCCGCCGCACCATCCACAATACCCGACGAGTTGCCGGCATGGTGCACATGGTGAATGCGCTCGACCTGCGGATAGCGCTGCAGCGCCACCGCGTCAAAACCCATGCCGCCCAATTGATCAAAAGCGGGCTTGAGCGAAGCGAGCCCTTCCAGCGTGGTGTGGGGTTTGATGAATTCATCTTCACCCAGAATCGTCTGGCCCAGCAAGTCTTTGACCGGCACCACCGAGTTGGCGAAATAGCCGGCGGCACGGGCCCTGGCGGCGCGTTGCTGGCTCTCGAGCGCAAAGGCATCCACGTCGGCGCGGCTGAAGCCTTCTATCGTGGCGATCAGGTCGGCGCCTATGCCTTGGGGCACAAACAATGTGGCGCTGTTGGTTTCAGGGTCTTGCGCCCAGGCCCCGCCGTCGGCGCCGATGGGTACGCGGCTCATGCTTTCCACGCCGCCGGCGACCACCAGGTCTTCCCAGCCGGAGCGCACCTTTTGCGCGGCCATGTTCACCGCCTCCAGGCCCGAGGCACAAAAGCGGTTGACCTGCACGCCCGAGGCGCGGAAGTCCCAGCCGGCTTTGAGCGCCGCCACCTTGGCAATCACCGAGCCCTGTTGGCCCACCGGCGAGACCACGCCCATCACCACGTCGTCCACGGCGGCGGTGTCAAAGCCGTTGCGCTGCTGCAGGTCAGCCAACACGCCGGCCAGCAGGTTGACGGGCTTGACCTCATGCAGGCTGCCGTCTTTTTTGCCCTTGCCGCGGGGCGTGCGGATGGCGTCGTAGATGAATGCTTCGGTCATGGGGCGTTCCTCTGGAGGACGGAGAAAGGAGGCGAGGGCGGGGCTGGCAAGCCCGATGGCGTTGTTGAAGTATATTCATTTCACAAAGCAGCCGCTTTGCATAAATAGTTTCAACCTACGCAGGTGACACGATGATTGAACGCAGCCTTTTCAGCTCCGACCACGAGGCTTTTCGCGATGCCTTCCGCCGTTTTATGGAAAAAGAAATCGCGCCTTTCCATGAGCAGTGGGAAGAGCAGGGTTATGTCGACCGGAAAGTCTGGAACAAGGCGGGCGAAAATGGCTTTTTGTGCATGACCATGCCAGAGGAATACGGCGGCTCTGGCGCAGACAAGCTGTATTCCGTCATCCAGATGGAAGAGCTGGGGCGGGGCGGTTTTTCAGGCATCGGCTACAGCCTGCACAGCGAAATCGTGGCGCCGTACATCCTGCACTACGGCACCGAAGCGCAGAAACAGAAGTACCTGCCCAAGCTCGCCAGCGGCGAGATGGTGGGCGCCATCGCCATGAGCGAGCCCGCCGCCGGCTCCGACCTGCAGGGCGTGAAGACCACGGCCCTGAAGCAGCCCGACGGCAGCTATCTGCTCAACGGCAGCAAGACCTTCATCACCAACGGCTGGCACGCCGACCTGGTCATTGTGGTGGCCAAGACCAACCCGGCAGCCGGCGCCAAGGGAACCAGCCTGATGCTGGTGGAGCGCGGCATGCCCGGTTTTGAAACCGGCAAGCGTTTGAAGAAGCTGGGCCTGAAAGCACAAGACACCTCGGAGCTGTTCTTCACCGACGTGAAAGTGCCGGCCGACCACCTGCTGGGGGGGCAGGCGCATGAAAACCGCGGCTTCATCTGCCTGATGGAGCAACTGCCCTGGGAGCGCCTGCAGATCGCCATCACGGCGGTGTCGTCCGCCCAGGCGGCCATCGACTGGACACTGGCCTATGTGAAAGAACGCAAAGTGTTCGGCCAGCCCGTGGCCAGCTACCAGAACACCCGCTACAAAATGGCCGAGCTGCAGACCGAGGTGCAAGTGGCCCGCGTCTTCATCGATAAATGTGTGGAGCTGGTCGCGCAGGACAAGCTGGACACCGCCACGGCCAGCATGGCCAAGTACTGGTGCAGCGACCTGCAGTGCAAGGTGATGGACGAATGCGTTCAGCTCTTCGGCGGCTACGGCTACATGTGGGAATACCCCATCACCCGCGCCTACGCCGACGCCCGCGTGCAGCGCATTTACGGCGGCACCAATGAGATCATGAAAGAGGTGATCTCGCGGGCCATGGGCCTGGGCGCGAAATAGGGGGCCTGCGTGCAGGCCCCCCCTGAAGCACGAGCCTTAATTCACGCGCCGTTCAATGACGATTTCCTCGACTTCCACGCGGCGGTTGGGCGCCAGGCAGGCAATCAGGTCGGAGCGCTTGCGGTTGTTGCAGGTGACTACCGGGTTGCTTTCGCCTTTGCCCACAGCCGTCAGGCGGCTGGCGTTGACGCCCTTGCTGCTCAGGTAGTTTTTCACCGCATCCGCGCGGCGCTGGGACAACTTCAGGTTGTAAGCCTGCGATCCAATGCGGTCGGTGTAGCCGGTGACGGTGATGTTGCCGTTGAAGTTGCCGCCCGTCAGGGATTGCGCAATCTGGTCGAGCTTGGGTTGCGCGCCTGACAGTTCGGCGCTGTCAAAGGCGAACAGTTCGGTGGCCGACAGCGTGACTTTCTCGAATCTTGGCGGAGGAGGAGGCGGCGGCGGTGGCGGCGGGGTTACCGCGGGCTGGGGCTCCGGCGGCGGGGTGTATTGCGCCGGCACAGGGCGCACCGGCTTCTCGAAGTAATAGCTCAGCCCGACATTCACGGTGTTGGTATTGGCATGGTCAAAGGGGAAGGTGTTGCCGCGCAGGTAGGTGCGCGTGCGCCTCAGGTCTGCCTGCATGAACCACTGGTCGGACAAGCCCAGCTGGAAGCCCAGGCCCAGGTTCAGGTAGGGGGAAGTCTTGCTGGCGGTGGGCAGTTTGTCCCGCTCGGCGCCGATACCGGCCAGCAGGAAGGGCCGGAAGTTGCTGCTGCGGTTGAAGATGTACAAGCCGTCAACGCCCAGCGTGTCTTGCTCGAAGCGCCGGTTGTTGTTGTTCGCGCGCGCGATGCTGCCGCCGATCTGGATGTCCCAGGAAGGAGATACCGCCTTGCCGAAGCGCAGCCCCAGGCCGCCGAGGTTCTTGTCACCGTTGAAGCGGGTGTCCGGGTCCACCACGGTGACCTGCGGCATGATGTACCAGGACGGGTTGGGAATGTCGTAAGTACCGTATGTCGAGGTGGTGGTTTGCGCCATCAGGGCGCCAGGGCTGAAACAGGCCAGCAGGCAAGCTGCGGCAAGTGGCAAGAGGTGTTTTGGCTTCATGGGTCCTCCGGAAAATTGCATTCAAGGGTTGGGTTTTAGGGGTTGGTTTTTACGCCCGGCGTTGTTCCCCCAAGCGTTCTGCAACACTACGCCCGCGGATTTCGCCGTATGTGAGACGCCTCCACAACATGCCATGAGAAACCGCCTACGCCGCATGGTTTAAACAACTTGGGCCGCAACGCAGCAGGCAGTGACGGCGAGCGGCTCCTCAAGCGCAGGGGGCATGAAAAAGCCCCGGGGCCAAGGGCCGCGGGGCTTTAGGGGATAGTCTCGACGTTTCCCGGCAGGCTGACTCAGGACGGGTCCTTGCTGCGAGTGCGGCTCACGGCACTGAAGATGCCGATGCCCAGGAAGATCAGCGCGCCAATGCCGATATACAGGTGCGGCACGCCTGCCTCCACGGCTGCCCAGATGACGCCGGCCAGAAAGATGATGAAGCCGATCATGTAAAGCGCAAATGACATGGTTGTTCTCCGTTGGATGTCGTAGAGCCACTGTGCGTGCAGCACGGCTGGCGCCTTATCGGGGAAAAGCGCCGATGCGTGTCAGCGCGGGCCTACCGCACGCAGGCGGGCTCGCCCGAGGTGCGCGGCACCTGGAGTAACGCGGGGTCCCGCGCCGGCTGGCCATGGCCCGCAAGGCGGCCGGTCGGGTGCATGGGGCGCAGGTACTGGTGCAGCACCATGGCGGCGGCGCCCACCGCTGAGGCCAGCAAGCCGTAGCGCGCGACGCGCACCGTGGGGGCCGTTACTCCGGCGGCGGTGGCGTAGCTTTGCAGGGTCTCCTGGGCCACCCGCACCATGTCGGGAAAATGGTGGCATGACGAGCCGCCCACCACCAGCACGCTGGGATCAAAGGTGGTCCACAGGTTCTGCAGCAGCACGCCCAGGTAGTGCCCTGACCGTTCGACATTGGCCAGCTGGCCCAGGGCGCCTGAACCGATGAAGGCCTCCGCGCAGCCGCGCCGCCCGCAGGAACAGGGGGGGCCGTCGAGTTCCAGGACACTGTGGCCGATCTCGCCGGCCATGCCCCGCATGCCGGTGAACAGGCGGTCGTTGAGCACGATGCCCGCGCCCACGCCGACATCACAGCTCACAAAAATCAGCGAGTCCTTGCCGTCGTTTTCTGAAAATTCGTATTCGCTCAGCGCGGCGGTGTCGGCTTCGTTCTGCACATGTACCGGCACCGATGGCAGCCCCGCATGCACCAATGCCTGGATGATCTGCGGCAAAAAGTCCACGTTGCGCCAGCCGAGGTTGGGGGCGAAGCGGACCACGCCGGTCGCCTCGTCAAACGCGCCGGGCAGGCCGATGCCGATACCCGAGAGCTGCGCGCCGCGCGACACCAGCTGCTCCTGGGCCACCACCGTGAGTTGGGCGATCCGGCTGCAGACGTCTTTCGGGCGGGTGCTGCGCAAGGGTTCCTGCGTTGACCACAGCACCTTCCCCAGCAGCGACACACTGGCCACACGCAAGGTATCGACCGCCACTTCCACGCCAATCAGGCCGCGTGAGCGGCAGTCGATTTGCAGGGGCGTGGAGGGCCGTCCGACGCCGTTGGCAGCGGCCATGCTGATTTCACTGAGCCAGCCTTCATCAATGAGTTCGCGCACCAGCAGGCTGACGGTCGACTTGGTCAAGCCGCTGTGGTTGGCCAGTTGGGCACGCGAGCGGCCCGGCTGGTTGCGCAGCAGGCGCATCAGCACGCTGCGATTGATGCGCTTGACGAGCTGCTGGTCACCGGTGGTTTTTAGGGCGGATGGCATGGTTCAGTCAATGCGGTGGGGCGCCTGTGCGCGTCCTTCCGGCTGCTTGCCGGCGATGATCATGCCGAGGATCTGGTCTTCGTTCAGGTCGGCCGTGCGGTAAGTGCCGACCAGGCGGCCGTTTTTCATCACCGAGAGGCGGTCGCTGAGCGAAAAGACATCCTGCATGTCGTGCGTGATCAGGAAAATGCCCACGCCTTCGGCCTTGAGCTGAAGCACCAGCTTGGCCACCATCGCGGACTCCTCCGGGCCCAGGGCGGCGCAGGGTTCGTCCATGATCAGGATGCGGGCATTGAAATAGATGGCGCGCGAGATGGCCACCACCTGGCGCTGCCCGCCCGACAGGCGCCGCACCGGCGTATGGATGTTGGTGAAGTTTTTATTCAGGCGGCCAAACACCTTGCGGGCCTGCGCCTCCATGAAGTAGTCGTCCAGGGTGTTCCAGGCCGTCATTTTTTCGCGGCCCAGGAACAGGTTGGCCACGGCGTCCAGGTTGTCGGCCAGGGCCAGCGTCTGGTAGATGGTTTCGATGCCCTGCTGCTGCGCATCGGCCGGGGTCCGCAGATTCACTTTCTGTCCCATCACATGAATCTCGCCCGAATCGATCGGGAAAGCGCCGGCCAGCATTTTCATCAGCGTTGATTTTCCGGCGCCGTTGTGGCCGAGCACGGCAACAACTTCGCCTGGATAGAGGTTCAGGTTCACGCCGTCCACCGCATGAACGCCGCCAAAGGCTTTGCGGATGTCCTTGAATTGAACCAGGGGTTCCGTGGTGGTCCGGGTGCTGGGGGTGGCGGAGGGGGCGGGGGTGGTTTGGGTGCTTTGCATGTCAGTTTTCCTGCACCCATTTGCGATAGAGCACGTCAAATACTACCGCGACAATCAGCACCTGCCCGATGATGATCATGCGTTTTCCGATAGAGACATCCAGCAGCAGCATGCCGCTGTCCAGCGACTGCATGATGAGCGCGCCCAGAACCGAGCCGATGATGGTGCCGCTGCCGCCGGCCAGCGCGGTGCCGCCGATAACGGCGGCCGCGATCACGAACAGCTCCATGCCGGTGCCCAGCGAATTGGTGCCTGCGTTCAGGCGGGCCACCGACACGATGGCGGCAATGGTGATGAGCACGCCCAGCAGCGCAAACAGCATGAGCGTCACCCGCTTGACCGGGATGCCGACCAGGACCGCGGCATCGGGGTTGCCGCCCATGGCGTAGACATAGCGGCCAAAGCGCGTCCGCTGGGAGATGAAGGACATCACCACTGCCACGGCCGCCCAGATCAGCACTGGAATCGGGATGCCCTGGGGCGCGTCTTTATTCGGGACCAGATAGCTGTTCATGGCCGCGGCAAATGCGGTCAGCAGGACCACAGGCGCGGCCACCAGCAATACATCCAGCCACAGGGGCTGGTTGGGCATCCCGTGGCGTGCCGAGGCGCGGCGGCGCAACACCATGCGCAGCACCAGCACCAGGCTGACGCAGGCGGTCACGACCCAGGTGGCGGTCACCCCGATACCGCCGTCATAGCCGCCGCCGAGCTGCAAAAAGATTTCGTCGCTGACGGGCTGGGTCTTGCCGTCGGCGACCAGAAAGGCCGCGCCGCGCAGGGACATCAAGCCCCCCAGCGTGACCACAAAAGACGGAACGCCCAGCATGGCCGTCAGCCCTCCCTGGTACACCGACACCACGAGTGCCGCAGCCAGCCCGGCCAGTGATGCCGCCGGCCAGGACCACCCCAGGGTGTATTGAAGATAGGCGATGAGGACGCCGACAAAACCGATCACCGAGCCGACCGACAGGTCGATATGCCTCGCCACGATGATCAGCACCATGACGGTGGACACGATGCCCACCACGGCCGTTTGCTGGGCGATGTTGTAGAGGTTTTCAGGCGACAGGAAAATGCCGCCCGACAGGACCTGGAACACACCCGCCAGGGCGGCGAGCACGCACCCCATGAGTACCAGCCGCCAGTCGACGGCGGCATTGCGCAGGAATCGAACAGGAAATTGCATGATGTTGAGGATGCACGCTCCCAGGCGACCTACTGTTTGGACGCCTTGCCTGCTTGCGCAGAGCGGGGGAGCGGTGTTGAAGATTGAATTACTTACTTGCAGGCGGCGACGTTACCAGTGACGCCCTTGCAGAGTTCCTCTTTTTTGATCCAGCCGGCCTTGAGCACCACGTCGAGGTTGTCGCGGGTGATAGGCACGGGCTTGAGGAACTGGGCCTGCAGGGCAATCTTTTTCTCGCCCCCGTTCCAGGAGGTGGCACCGTCGACCTTTTTACCGCCAGCCAGATTGACAGCCGCACTGGCGGCTTTTTTACCGAGGTCGCGGGCATCTTTCCATACTGAGACGGTCTGGGTGCCTGCGGCCACGCGGTTCAGGGCGGCAAAGTCGCCGTCCTGGCCGGACACCGGCACCCCTTTGAGCCCCTTGGAGCTCAGCGCCGCCACGACACCGCCGGCGGTGCCGTCATTGGAAGCGACCACAGCGTCGACCTTGCCGCCGTTCTTGGTCAGGATCTGCTCCATGTTTTTCTGTGCGACTTCGGGTTTCCAGCCTTCGGTGTATTCCTCGCCCACGATCTTGATGTCGCCTTTCTTGACGGCGGCGTCGATGATTTCCTGCTGGCCTTCGCGCAGGAAATTGGCGTTCGGGTCGGTGGGGGAGCCCTTGATCATCACGTAATTGCCCTTGGGCTTGGCCTGGTACACGGCGCGGGCCTGCATGCGGCCGACTTCCTTGTTGTCGAAGGTGATGTAGAACACGCCGGGCGCTTCGATCAAGCGGTCATAGGCGACCACAGGCACCTTTTGTTTGGTGGCCTTGTTCACGGCGGGCAGGATGGCGTCTTTGTCCATGGCCAGCACGATCAGGACCTTGGCGCCCTTGGCCATCAGCCCGTCAATGTCCGCCAGCTGTTTTTCGGGAGAGCCGGCGGCGTCCGCGCTGATGTACTTGGCGCCCAGCTTGTCGAGTTCCGCCTTGATGGCGGCTTCGTCGGTTTTCCAGCGTTCTTCCTGGAAGTTGGACCAACTGACGCCAACCGTCACCTGCGCAAATGCGCTTGCGGTAACCAGGCTGAACGCCATTGCGGTAAGGGAAGCTTTTAATTTCATCGATGTCTCCGATAGTTCTGCCCATGTCAGGCAATTGGTTTTTGAAACTTCGCTAAATCCCGGTGATCGTTCCGCCGCAAATGCGGCACTCCACAATTAGTTTGAACGACGCACTAATTATGTGAAACTGAAAAATTCCGGGTCTAGGGAGAAACCCCTGGCATGCGGAGCAGCGCTGGCGTTTTGGAAAGTTTCTGTAATGCCAAGGTGCTAAGCGGCCGGTTCTCTTCCGAAAAACCTGCGCTTCAAGAGGTTGGCAAGCGTCTCGTCAGGCCGCACTTGACGGCTCAACTGGCCAGTGCGGGCAGGAGGCGCACCGATGCGTGGGAGCGGGGCCTGCCGGGAACCTCTTTGCCCTGTTACCCGGCAAAACCCGGCCGTCCAGGTGTGAGCATTTGTCAATCGTCATACGTTTACCATGGTTCACCCTAGTGTCCGCGGAGGGCAATTGTTCTAGAGTCAGCGGCTTCGAAAGGCGGGCTTGCCTGCCGCGTGAGTGACTTCAAAAACACACGGGGCCTCCCCGTGCCACCCAAGGAGACATCGATGCCCGCCTCTTCCCGTCGTTCTTTTGTTGCACGCGCTGCCGGCGCCGCAGCCTGCCTGGCGCTGGCTGCCGCCGCGCTCCCCGCCGCCGCGCAGGGCTACCCGAGCCGCCCGGTGACGCTGATCGTGCCCTGGGGCGCGGGTGGCGGTACGGATGCCACGGCCCGTATCGTGGGAAGCCTGCTCGAAAAAGAACTCGGCCAGCCGGTCACCGTGGTCAACCGCACCGGCGGCAACGGCGTGGTGGGCCACGCGGCCATCGCGTCGGCTCCTGCGGACGGCTACACCATCGGCATGGCCACGGTCGAGATCAGCATGATGCACTGGCAGGGCCTGACCGAGCTTTCCGGCGCGTCCTACACCCCGCTGGGCCTGGTCAATGCCGACCCCGCGGGCGTGCAGGTCCGCGCGGATGCGCCCTACAAAACCATCAACGACCTGCTGGCCGCCATCAAGGCCAACCCCGGCAAGTTCAAGGCCTCAGGAACCGGGCAGGGCGGTATCTGGCACCTGGCCATCGCCGGCATGCTGCGCGACCTGAAAATCGACCCGGCCGCCGTACCGTGGGTGCCCAGCAACGGCGCGGCCCCGGGCCTGCAGGACATGATCGCCGGCGGCGTCGAGATCGCCCCGGTGTCCTTGCCTGAGGCGCGCTCGCTGATCGATGCCGGCAAGGTGAAAAGCCTGGTGATCATGAACGACAAGCCCTCGGCGCTGTACCCGAATGTGCCCACGCTCAAGGCCGCGACCGGCAGCGACTGGACCATGGCCGCATGGCGCGGCATCGTCGCGCCCAAGGGCATCCCGGCAGAGGCGCGCGACAAGGTCAGCGCGGCCCTCAAGAAAATCGTGGCCAGCAAGGAGTACACCGACTTCATGGCAAGCCGCGGCTTCGGCGTGATCTACGCAGGCCCCGACGATTTCACCAAGTTCATGGCCAAGTCGGACGCCGAACTCGGCGCGACGATGAAGGCTGTGGGCATCGCCAAATAAACCGCTGCCCTGTGGCGCGGCATTTCCAATGCGCGGAACCCGGGAGGGCTTGCACCTCCCGGTTTCGGCCTGACCCGAAAGCCTTCGCATGAAAATCAATGACGCCTTCTTCGGGCTGGTCCTGGCCATCCTCGGAGGACTGGTCCTGTTCACGGTCAGGTCCTACCCGACCATTCCGGGCCAGCAGGTCGGGCCCGCCTTGTTCCCGGGGCTGATCGCCACCGGCATTCTGGTCTGCGGCCTGGCCCTGATCGTGCGCGGCTGGCTTGCGCGCAAAGCGGCGCCCTGGGCGGTGCCGGGCGAGTGGATGCGCTCTGCGCGCCACGTAGCGGCCTTTGCGCTGCTGGTGGCCTCGGTGCTGTTTTACATCTTCGCGGCGCAAGCCCTGGGCTTTCTGCCCACGGCCATGCTCATCCTGTGGGCCATGTTCTACGTGCTGCGCGTGCCACCGGGAAAATCGCTGCTGATCGCGGTGATCACCACGCTGGCGATTCATTTCATGTTCTACAAGCTGCTGCGTGTGCCGCTTCCGTGGGGCATTCTGGCCAACTACAGCTGGTAGGCCGCGCACGGCCAGGCGCGCGCAACAACAACGCTTCAGGAACTGACCTCTATGTGGACCGCAGTAAGCCAGGCTTTTTTCATGGTGTTCGAGCCCTACACCTTGATGGTGATGGTGGTCGCCGCCGTCTACGGCCTTTTTGTCGGCGCCGTTCCGGGCCTGACCGCCACCATGGCCACCGCGTTGCTGGTGCCGGTGACGTTTTTCATGGCGCCGGTGCCCGAGGTAGCCGCAATCGTGACCGACACGGCCATGGCGATTTTTTCGGGCGACATTCCCGGCTGCCTGCTGCGCATACCGGGCACGCCGGCATCGGCCGCGTACACCGATGAAGCCTTCGCACTGACGCGCAAGGGCCAGGCCGAAGTCGCGCTGGGCGCGGGCCTGGTGTTTTCGGCGGTGGGCGGGCTGTTCGGCACCGTGGTGCTCATCGTCGCCGCGCCGGCCCTCGCCGATTTCGCGATCCGCTTCAGCTCCTTCGAATACTTCTGGCTGGTCTTGCTGGGCCTGACCTGCGCGGTGTTCATCACCTCCGACCGGCCGCTGAAAGGGGTGATCTCCCTGTTCCTGGGCCTGATGGTGGCCTGCGTCGGCCTGAACAACCCGGGCGGCTTTCCGCGCTTCACCTTCGGCAACGCCGAGATGATGGGCGGCATCGGCATGATCTCCATGATGATCGGCATGTTCGCCATTTCGGAGATCATCCGCTACGTGGTCGACACCCGCCCGACGGCGGAGCTGGTGGTGGACCAGGTGGGCAATGTGCTCAAGGGCCAGTGGATCCTCGCCAAAAAATACCCGGTGCAGATACTCCGCGGCAGCGTGCTGGGCACCGCGGTGGGCGCCTTGCCCGGCGCCGGCGCCGACATCGCGGCGTGGATGTCCTACGCGATGAGCAAGAAGTTTTCCAAAGAGCCTGAAAAATTCGGAACCGGCCACGTCGAGGGCATTGTGGAATCGGGATCGGCGAACAACAGCGCGCTGGCCGGTGCGTGGATACCGGCGCTGGTGTTCGGCATCCCGGGCGACTCCATCACGGCCATCGTGATCGGTGTGCTCTACATGAAAAACATGAACCCCGGCCCGACGCTTTTTACGACCAACCCGCAGAACATCTATGCGATTTTCCTGATCTTCATCCTGGCCAACATCATCATGATTCCGCTGGGCATCCTGTGCATCAAGGCGGCCAAGAACATCCTCAAGGTGCCGCGCAACATCCTGATGCCCGTCATCCTGCTGTTCTGCATCGTGGGTACTTTCGCCATCAACAACTCGGTGTTTGACGTGATCGTGATGCTGGTGGCCGGGCTGATTGCCTACCTGCTGGAGGAAAACGACTTCCCGATTTCGCCCGCCATCCTGGGCGTGGTGCTGGGCGGCATGCTGGAGGAGAACTTCATCACCTCCATGATCAAGGCCGACGGCAACTTCATGGCCTTTGTCACCCGGCCGATCGCGGCCTCGCTGGCGGTGGTCACGCTGCTGGTCTGGACCATGCCGCTGGTGATGAGCCGGCTACGGCAGCGCAGGCTGGCCTGAGCCCGCCTGCGCGGCGCTTCAGTGCGCCGTGATCGGCTCCGGCCCGGTCACGCCGAGCTTGATGGCCCAGCTGGCCAGCGCCGGCAGGATGGACGGGTAGAGCGCCACGCCGACCCGCTTTTGCGTCTCTGCCAGGGCAATGCCTTTCTCCCCGGGCGTGCGCACCGCCGTGCCTTCATGCGCCGGGCGCGAGGCGCGGCAGGCATCGGCGACGTGGCCGGTCTGCCGCTCAAACGCTTCCAGGCCGGCGAAAGCGCGCGGATCCATGATCTGCAGAAACACCGTCGCGCCCCAGCCTTCCTTCGGGTCGGCGCGGCCGTGGCCGGCCAGGCCGCCGGTCAGGGCCTCGACCAGCAGCGTGAGGCCGTAGCCCTTGTGGCCGGAGTCCATGCCGCCCAGCGGCAGGATGGTGCCCTTGGGTTCGTCAAACAGCACGGAAGGGTTGTCACTGGCCGTGCCGTGGCCGTCCATTACCCAGGCAGCGGGCAGGCGTTTGCCTTCCTTGTGCAGCCGGTTGGTCAGGCCGTTGGTGGTGGCCGAGGTCGAGACATCCATCAACACCGGCACGCCGCCGGTGGGAATGCCGGCCGAGATCGGGTTGGGCGTGAAGACCGCATCCAGCCCGCCGAAGGGCGCGACGCTGGCGGTGTTCGGGTCTGAGCAGGTCAGCAGCATGACCAGGCCTTTGTCGGTGGCGCGTTGGAGGTAGGCGGCCAGGCAGGCGATGTGGTGGCTGCGGCGAATCACCACCGTGCAGGTGCCCTGGGTGGCGGCGCGTTCGGTAGCCAGCGCCATGGCCTCAAGCACCAGCCAGGGGCCGGGCAGGCGGCGGCCGTCCCAGGTGACGGCGGCGGGATGGTCGGCCAGCACCGTGGGCGCGCCCAGCTTTTCCATGGAGCCGGACTCCAGCTCACCCAGGTAGCCGGGCAGCAAAGCCAGGCCGTGGGTGTTGTGCCCCATCAGGTCGCCTTCGACCAGAACCTGGGCGACGGCGAGCGCCTTGGCCCGCTCCAGCCCGGAGGTGGTCAGCAGGTTTTCGGCAAAAGTGATCAGGTCCTGGTGGCGGTATCGCATGATGGGTGTCTCTCGGTTGCTCTGTTTTTAATAGCTGGTAACCCATGCGGTGATTGGGCTGGAGGCCGATTTGATCAATAATCCAGGCCGTCCGCCGCGCGGGAGTTCTCCTCATTCTAGAGACCGCGGGCTTGCGCTGCAGCGGCGCGGCGGAGGCCCCGGCCGGCAGGTGTGCCGCCATGAAAAAAGCGGAAAGCAGGCCAGAGCCCGCTTTCCGCTTAAGGCACCGGCCGGTGCCGGCTAAAGCTTATGGTGAATAGGGTGAAACGTGATCAACCCAGCTTGATGCTGCTCGGATCTGCGGTGAGGTAGCCGACAGCCGCGCCGAAGCGGTCCTTGTAGTTCGCGCGCACCAGCGGATCCAGCGTGGCCTGTACCTTGCCATGCAGCGCCGGGATCCAGTCGCCGGCGTGCTGGAAGTTGCTCATGATGTAGGTCCAGCCGTTGAGGTCGTCCACCACATGCAGGCCGGTGGCCTCGGCGCCCGAGGGCATGGACATCAGGCGGGACAGTTGCTTGGTGTCGACGTTGTAGGCCCAGATGAAGTTGTTCACGTGGGTGCTGCTGTCTTCGCCGATGAAGAGGGTGCGCATTTTTTCCGAGAACTTCAGGTTGTCGGGGTTGGAGACCCTATTGGGGTTGGCCTTGTTGCCCAGCGCGTCGGCGGCGATGTCTTCGCCGACCAGCAAGGCCTTGGTGTGCACCGGCATCCATTCGCTGTCGATGGCATTGCCGGACAGGTCTTTCTGGCCGCCGTCCAGCTTGTGCATCATGACGCCACCGGCGATCAGGGCTTTGTCGAGCGCGATACCGCTGGCCGCGTTCCAGCCCTTGCCGGTCTTGACCATGGAGTCCTGCATGTTCTGCAGCGCCGAGTAGGCGATCTTGTCCCTGGCGTTGACCGTGGTGCCTTCCATTTTGGAAAAACCCATGCTGCCGCCCATGAGGTAGGCGTAGCGGTGGGTTTCGAGGAAGGCGGCGGCTTTTTCCATGCCGGGCTTGATCTTGATCCAGTTGGCATTGCCGTTGTAGAACACCTTGGTGAAGCTGGCGTCGGATGGGTCGGCCTTGAGCACCGTCATGATGTCGGCAGGCTTGAGCGTGTCGGCCATCTTTTCGATCTCGGCGCTGGTGGCGTGGCCGAGCTTGATCCAGGAGATCTTCGCGCCTTCCGCAGCGGGGTCGACCGAGAAACCAGAGCCCAGCTTGCCGACGTACAGCGTGCCGGACGACAGGTCTTTTTCGCGGTCGGCCACGAAGACGAAGAGGCCGCTGTTGGTAGCGTCGTCGCCCATCAGCACCGTGCGGTTGTCGGGCATGACCTGCACCAGCTCGTGCGAGATGCGGCCCATGTTGTAGTGCTTATTGACCGTGCCGGTGCCGTCGGGGTGCACGGTGACTTCAGGCAGATGGCCGTAGTGATAAGGGTTGGCTTT
>JAJKJM010000061.1 GCA_021153985.1 Polaromonas sp. | reverse complement strand
TCTTGGCGGAAACGGAGGGATTCGAACCCTCGATGAGGCTCTACACCCCATACTCCCTTAGCAGGGGAGCACCTTCGGCCACTCGGTCACGTTTCCAATAAATCGATTATCTCACGACTTGCGGGCCGTTTTCAGGCGGACGGCTGGTCCAGGTCAAAAGCCTTGTGCAGGGCACGCACGGCGAGTTCCATGTACTTTTCGTCGATGACGACGGAAGTCTTGATTTCGCTGGTGGAAATCATCTGGATGTTGATGCCCTCTTCGCTCAGGACGCGGAACATCTTGCTGGCGATGCCGACGTGGCTGCGCATGCCGATGCCGACGATGCTGACCTTGCAGATCTTGGCGTCGCCGGTGACTTCTTGGGCGCCCAGCTTGGGCAGGACCTGGGTTTTGAGCAGGTCGACGGCTTTGGAGTAGTCGTTGCGGTGAACGGTGAAGCTGAAGTCGGTCTTGCCGTCTTTGCTGATGTTCTGGATGATCACGTCGACTTCGATATTGGCGTCGGCCACGGCGCCCAGGATCTGGTACGCGATGCCTGGGGTGTCGGGCACGCCGAGCACGGAGATTTTGGCTTCATCGCGGTTGAATGCGATGCCCGATACGATGGCTTGTTCCATGTTTTCGTCTTCCTCAAAACTGATCAAAGTGCCTGACTTGGCTTCTTCGTTGATGTCGATGTCCCAATCGGTGAAGCTGGACAGCACGCGCAGCGGCACCTTGTATTTGCCGGCAAATTCGACCGAGCGGATCTGCAGCACCTTGGAGCCCATGGAGGCCATCTCGAGCATCTCTTCAAAGCTCACGGTGTGCAGGCGGCGCGCCTCGGGCACCACGCGCGGGTCGGTGGTGTAGACGCCGTCGACGTCGGTGTAAATGAGGCACTCGTGGGCCTTGAGCGCGGCTGCAACGGCAACGGCCGAGGTGTCGGAGCCGCCACGGCCCAGCGTGGTGACGTTGCCGCCTTCGTCCACACCCTGAAAGCCGGTGATGATGACGACTTTGCCGGCGTCGAGGTCGGCGCGTACGCGCACGTCGTCGATCGATTCGATGCGGGCCTTGGTGTAGGCGTTGTTGGTCTTGATGGTGACTTGCCAGCCGGCGTAGCTCACGGCCTGCATGCCCTCGGCCTGCAGCGCAATGGCCAGCAGCGCGCTGGAGGCTTGCTCGCCAGTGGCGGCCAGGGCGTCGAGCTCACGACTGTAAGCGTCGCCGGGCTTGGCAGGTGCCAGTTCTTTGGCCAGGCCCAGGAGGCGGTTGGTTTCGCCACTCATGGCGCTAGGGACGACGACCATCTGGTGGCCGGCGCGTGCCCACTTGGCCACGCGTTTGGCCACGTTGCGGATGCGCTCGGTGGAGCCCATCGACGTGCCGCCGTATTTATGAACGATCAATGCCATTGCAGGGTGTCAATCAGGAGTTGGTTTGGGGCCCGGGCGCCTGGTGTGCAGGACGCCTGATGCGGGAGGCTTGCGCCGCCAGCAAAGCCTTCAATTATACCTAGGACTACTACCTGGTTAGACCGGCTTATCCGCTGCCGCGGCGTACTGCAGCACCGCGCCGGCCCGCGTGACATGCCCGGTCGCCACCTTGAGATGGATCTGATGGCCGCGCGTGGTGCAAGCGGCGATTTGCGACTGCAATTGCGCCAGTTGCGCAGCGCTGGGCGTGGCCTGCTGTTGCAGCAGCCAGTGGCGCAGCACATTGGCTTGCCGTGCCTCCGACAAGGCTTGCAGGGCCTTGATGACCGGGGGGGAGCCGACCGCCGCAAGGTCCTGTTGCGCGACTTCCAGCAGCAGTGCCTGGGCCTGGGCCGCATGCCGGGCACTGCGCGCGAATGTTTCGCGGAACTGGGGAAAGGCGTCTGCGAGCGCCGGCAGCAGCCGCGCCCGGATGCGGTTGCGCGTGAACTGCTCGTCAGTATTGGTCGGGTCTTCCACCCAGGAAATGCCGCGCTCCTGCAGCCACGCACGCAACAGCGCCCCGGGCACAGCGAGCAGCGGGCGGTGGTAAGTCATGCCGTCGCGCTCCCAGCGCGCCGGCATGGCGGCCAGCCCCGGCAGCCCGGCGCCGCGCGAAAGCGCCAGCAAGACGGTCTCAACCTGGTCATCGGCGTGCTGGGCGATTGCTATGTTTTTGATAGCGCTAAGTCCATGCGCTTCCTTGGATGCGGCACCAAAAGCCTTGTAACGCGCCTTGCGCGCCGCGTCTTCGGGGCTCTCTCCGGCGCCGTGGCGCGCGTCCACACGCTGAACGATCAGCGGCACATTCAGCTGCGCGCACAAGGCAACGCAATGCCGCTCAAAGTCGTCGGCCGCGGCCTGCAGGCCATGGTGGATGTGAATGGCGTGCACCTGCCCCGGCCATTTTTCAGCGCAGGCCACCAGCAAGGCGACCGAATCGGCGCCGCCGCTGAGCGCGACGGCCAGCGGCAGCCCTGGTGAAAAAGAACTCAGTGCGTCAGTCAAGCCTTGTGCGGGTGCCGCATCTTTATGCGTCACGGTGGCCCACCGCGAAATCATTGCGGCCCGTCTTGTCTTCGCCGCGCAGCAACCACAGCGGCCGCGTGGCAAAACTGACGGCCACACCGGTCTTGCCGTCTGCCGGCCGCAGGCTGCGGTCAAACAGCGAAGTGCCGGGCATGTAGCGCAGCGCCACGCCGGTGCGGCGGATGCCTGATGTGTTGGCCTTGGCGCCATGGATCATGTAGATGTCATGCAGCGACATCTGGCCGGGCTGCAGTTCAAGGTCGACCGCGTCGTTCTCGTCAAAGCTGCCATCGGCCATGCGCTGGTTCAGCGTCAGGTCGGTGCGGTCTTCGTGCAGATGGGGATGAAGTTTTTTGTCAGTATGCGAGCCGGGAATCACGCGCAGGCAGCCGTTTTCGCGCGTGCTCGGCTCCAGCGCCACCCAGACGGTGCAGTTGGCCAGCGGCCGGATGGGCCAGTAGTGGCCGTCCTGGTGCCAGGGCGTTTCATAGCCTTCGCCGGCGGGCTTGCAAAACACGTGGCAACCCCAGAGGATGACATCGGGGCCGATGGCCTGGGCCACCAGGTCGATGATGTCGGGGTTCATGGCCAAGTCGAAGAAGTCGCGGCTGCCGCGCACGCCTTCGTCGTTCTGACCCTCGATATGGGCGCTGACAAGTTTTTCGGGCCGCACGCCGGGGTTGTTGCGGATCAGGGTATTGAGCGCATCCTGCAGGCGACTGACCCAGGCGTCGTCAAGCCGGAACTGCGGCACCACATAGCCCCGCTCCCGGTAGTGCCTGATTTCCTGGTCGGACAGGCTGGCCATGGTCTCTGCTTACTTGCCGGCGTCGGCCTTGGTGTCCGTGAAGCGGCCGTAGCTTTGCAGGCGCTCGTAGCGGCGGTCCAGCAGTTCCTTGACCTTCAGGTCGCTGACCTGGCGGAAGGCGTCGTTGAGGGCGCGCTTGAGGAATGCGGCCATTTGTTTGTGGTCGCGGTGGGCGCCGCCCACGGGTTCGTTCACGATCTTGTCGATCACACCCAGGGCCTTGAGCCGGTGCGCGGTGATCCCTAGGGCCTCGGCGGCTTCCTGTGCCTTGTCGGAGGTTTTCCAGAGGATGGAAGCGCAGCCTTCGGGGCTGATGACGGAGTAGATCGAGTACTGCAGCATCACGACCTGGTCGGCCACCGAAATGGCCAGCGCACCGCCGGAGCCGCCCTCGCCAATGATGGTGGTGATGATGGGCACTTCGAGCTGCGCCATCTCAAAAATGTTGCGGCCGATGGCCTCGGACTGGCCGCGCTCTTCGGCGTCAATGCCGGGGTAAGCGCCGGGGGTGTCGACAAAGGTGAACACCGGCAGCTTGAACTTTTCGGCGGTCTTCATCAGGCGCAAGGCCTTGCGGTAGCCCTCAGGCTTGCTCATGCCGAAGTTGCGCAGGCCGCGTTCTTTGGTGTCGCGGCCCTTCTGGTGGCCCAGCACCATGCAGGCGGTGCCGTTGAAACGGGCCAGGCCGCCCACGATGGACAGGTCATCAGAAAAATGCCGGTCGCCGTGCAGCTCGACGAAATCGGTGAAGATTTCGTTGACGTAGTCCAGGGTGTAGGGGCGTTCCGCGTGGCGGGCGATCTTGGTGATCTGCCAGGGCGTCAGGTCGCTGTAGATGTCTTTGGTGAGCTGCTGGCTCTTTTTGGCCAGCTGGTCGATTTCTTCAGAGATATCAACGGCCGACTCGGTCTGTACGTAGCGCAGTTCTTCAATTTTTCCTTCAAGCTCCGCGATCGGTTGCTCGAAATCAAGGAAGGTCTTCTTCGCCATGTGCTGCTCCTCAGGGCTTCTTCAAATGTCAATTCTGCTCGGCGCCCAAAACGGGTAGTGGGTCCAGAGAGCGCCAAATATACCAAGTTGCGACACTGCAGTACGGCGCCCAGGCGGCAGCCACCTCGCGGGCGTCGCTCCGGCTGACGGATTCACCGGAAAAATAGTTCTGGCTGATGCCGCTGATCAGGCCGACGTCGTCCAGCGGCAAGACGTTGGGACGCATCAGGTAGAAGATCAAAAACATCTCGGCCGTCCAGCGGCCTATGCCGCGAATGGCGATCAGCTCGGCAATGATGGCCTCGTCGTCCATCGCCTGCCAGTCTTTCACATGCACGGTGCCGGCATCGAAATGGATGGCCAGGTCGACCAGGTATTCAACCTTGCGGGCACTGAGGCCGGCGGCGCGCATGTCGTCGACCTTGAGCCTGAGCACATTGGCCGGGGTGACCTTTTTGGGCAGGGCCGAGAACTTCGCCCAGACGCTTTGCGCGGCCTTCACCGAAATTTGCTGGCCGACGATGCTGCGCGCCAGCGTGCTGAAGGCGTCGCCGCGCGTTTGCAGGCAGGCATCGCCAAATTGCGGAATCAGGCGCTTCATGACCCGGTCTTTTTTGACCAGGTGCTTGCAGGCGTCAGCCCAGTACTCGGGCACCGTGGTGGCCGGCTCTGGAACCTCCGCCAGCTCGACACTGCCCGGACCGCTTTTTACTATCTTTTTCATAGCTATCAGCCCAAGCTCTGCCTGGGCTGGAGGCCAAAATGACTAACAAAACTAAAACTCACGACTGAACCTCCCAGGTGGTGCCTGCGGGCGAGTCTTTCAGCACAATGCCTTTGGCCAGCAACTCCTGGCGGATACGGTCGGCGGTCGCAAAGTCTTTCGCTTGCTTTGCTGCGGCCCGCTCAGCAATGAGGTCCTTAATTCGGTCCTCTGAGATGGTTACTTTGAATGACGCATTTGCCCCTTCGGCAGTGAACACCCCAGGTTCAACATTGAGCGTATATCCATGTCTTCCTTGCAGCCAATCGTTAGGATTAGCCTGCAGCAAGCCCAGGCAACCGCCCAGGCTTTTGAGCAGCCCCGCCAGGCGGGCAGACCGGGTCTTGTTCACTTCACCGGCCAGCTCAAACAGCACGGCCACCGCTTCCGGCGTGCCGAAGTCCTCGTCCATGGCGGCCTTGAAGCGGGCGGCGAACGGGTTGGCCCAGTCGATGGTGACGCTGTCGGGCGTAACCCCGGCCAGTGCGGTATAGAGACGCTTGAGCGAATTACGGGCGTCGTCCAGGTGGGCGTCGCTGTAGTTCAGGGCGCTGCGGTAGTGCGCGCGCACGATGAAAAAGCGGATGGTCTCGGCGTCGTACTTGGCCAGCACTTCGCGGATGGTGAAGAAGTTGCCCAGCGACTTGGACATTTTCTCGTTGTCGACCCGCACAAAACCGTTGTGCACCCAGAAGTTGGCCAGCGGTTTGCCGTTGGCGCCTTCGCTTTGGGCGATCTCGTTTTCGTGGTGAGGGAACTGCAGGTCGGCGCCGCCGCCATGGATGTCGAAGGTCTCGCCCAGGGTCTGGCAGCTCATGGCCGAGCATTCGATATGCCAGCCCGGCCGGCCGGGGCCGTAGCTGCTGTCCCACTTGGCGTCGTCGGGTTCAGTAGGCTTGGCGCTTTTCCAGAGCACGAAGTCCAGCGGGTCGTCCTTGCCATCGAGCACCGCCACGCGCTCGCCGGCGCGCAGCTCGTCCAGGGACTTGCCCGACAGCTTGCCGTAGCCCGGGAACTTTCGCACCGAGTAATTCATGTCTCCGGTGGAGCCTTTGTAGGCCAGGCCTTTTGCCTCAAGGGTGGCGATCATGCCCAGCATCTGCGGCACGTATTCGGTGGCGCGGGGTTCCAGCGACGGCGGCTCGATGCCCAGCGCGCCGATATCCTGGTGCATGGCCAGGATCATCTCGTCCGTCAGCGCCCGGATGGTGATGCCGCGCTCGACCGCCCGCTTGATGATCTTGTCGTCGATGTCGGTGATATTGCGCACGTAGGTGACCTTCAGGCCACTCGCCCTGAGCCAGCGCTGGACAACGTCGAACGCCATCATCATGCGCGCATGGCCGATGTGGCACAGGTCGTAAATCGTCATTCCGCACACATACATGCGCACGTGGCCGGGTTCCAGGGGGGAAAATTCTTCCACGGCACGCGACAGCGTGTTGTAAATGCGAAGGCTCATGAAAATTGTGGTGGCGGGGCCCGGCGTCGGCCGGCGCCCGGCTGTCAGTCGGGCTGGGTAACAAGGAAGCTGCAGGAAAGCTGGAAGGTTATCTCACGGACGCCGCAGGCGGGCAAGGGGCCATTCGGCATACGCGCAAAACGTGGCGTAAAAACGAAAACTAGGGAATCCGGGGGGCTATGAACTATACCCCCTCAGCTACAATCAGCCAGTATATCCAGCCCGCCAGGCGGCGTTCAGCCGGCCTTCATGGCCCCTGAAAAACCGGGCTGTTATATATGGAATTTCCGCCCAAAAGCCGCCAAACGGCCCTCCGGGTTTCAAAACAATAGCGAGTGTTCTTATGCCCACGCCAAACTTCCTGACCCGCAAACCCCTGTCTGCCGCCCTGCGCATGCTGATCGTGGCGGCCACCCTGTCGGTGTCCGCGGCGCACGCCGACGACTACGCCGATGTCAGCCGCCTGATGCGCGCCGGCCAGTTTGCCGAAGCGATGGCCAAGGTCGACCAATCCCTCGCCAGCAAGCCGCGCGACCCCCAGATGCGCTTTTTCAAGGGCGTGATCCAGACCGAAACCGGCAAAACCAACGACGCGATCGCCACCTTCACCAAGATCACGGAAGACTATCCGGAGCTGCCCGAGCCCTACAACAACATGGCCGTGCTCTATGCCGGCCAGAGCCAGTTCGACAAAGCCCGCGCCGCGCTTGAAATGGCCATCCGCACCAATCCCAGCTACGCCACCGCGCACGAAAACCTCGGCGACGTCTATGCCCGCCTGGCCAGCCAGGCCTACAGCAAGGCGTTGCAGCTGGACGGCGGCAACGCGGCCGTGCCGCCCAAGCTGGCCCTGATCCGCACCCTCTTCTCCGCCGACCCCAAGACCCAAGCCCCCCAGGCACAACCACAAACCCAGCCCCAGGCCGCAGCCAAGCCCGCAGCCGGCGCCCAGGCCTCCGGCCAGGTGACGGCAGCCGCTCCCGCAGCCGCTGCCAAACCAGCGCCCGTTGCGCCAGCCGCCGCAACACCGGCCGCGACACCCGCCGCGCCGGCAGCACCGGCAGCCCCTGTCGTGGCCTCCGGCACCGACAAGGATGTTGAAGCCGCCGTACGCAACTGGGCACAGGCATGGTCCAGCAAGGACATGACCGGCTATCTCGGCAGCTACGGCCAAAACTTCGACCCGCCCGGCAAACAGGCCCGCAAGGCCTGGGAAGAAGACCGCCGCGCCCGCATCGTCGGCAAAAACAGCATCAGCGTGAAGCTGTCCAACCTGTCCGTCTCTGTAACGGGCGCCAAGGCCGTCGCCAAGTTCAAGCAGGACTACAGCGCCGACTCGCTCAATATCTCGAGCCGCAAAACGCTGGAGCTCGCCAAGGTGGGTGATCGCTGGGTCATCGTCAAGGAATCCACAGGCGGTTGATCGCCGGCGGCCGACCTGACCCAAGTGCTCCTCCGTTCCAGCCTGTCTTTGTCCGTCGTTGCCGGCCGGCAACTTTCCGTGAAAGCCCGCATGAAGAAGGCGGTAACAGTTCTCTGCGTCATGGCACCTTGCCTGGTGCTGGCGCTTTCGCCTGCGCGCAGTGAAAGCCGCTCGCGTACTCCGGCGGCCAAGGAGGCGGCGGCACGGCATGTAACCCCGGCACGTCCCGGCGCCCAGCACGAAACACGCGATGGCGAAGCAGAAGCCCGGCTGATCGACATCTACAAACTGATAGGCCAGGGCAATCCCCGCGAAGCACTGCGCAACGCCGAAAGCCTCGTCAAGGACCACCCCAATTTCCAGCTTGCACAGTTGGTGTATGGCGATTTGCTGTCGGGTTTTGCACGCCCGGTCCGCACGCTGGGCGATGTTCCCCCCGACACGGCCTCCAGGGCCGCGGCGCCGCTGCTGGCCGAGCTGCGGCAGGAGTCCCAGCTGCGCCTGCGTGCATTGCGCGAGCGCCCGGCGCCCGGCACCGTGCCTTCGCAGTTTTTGGCGCTATCACCGCGCAACAAGCACGCGATCGCCATCGACGCCTCCCGCTCGCGCCTGTACCTCTTTGAGAACACCGCTACCGGCATCAAGCTGGTGGCCGACTACTACATCTCGGTCGGCAAGTCCGGCATTGAAAAATCCGTCGAAGGCGACCTGCGCACCCCCGTCGGTGTGTATTTCATCACCAGCAACCTGAACCCCAAGTCGCTACGCGACTTCTACGGCTCGGGCGCCCTGCCCATCAACTACCCCAACCAGCTCGACGTCAAGCGCGGCAAGACCGGCGGCGGCATCTGGCTGCACGGCACGCCGCCGGCGCAGTTTTCCCGCGCCCCACTGTCCACCGACGGCTGCGTGGTGCTGGCCAACCCCGACCTGGAACGCATCATCCGCACGGTCGAGGTGCGCAGCACGCCCGTTGTGATCGCGCACAGCCTCAAATGGGTGGCGCCGCAATCGCTAGCCGCCGACAGCAAATCGTTTGAGAACGTGCTGCAAGACTGGCACAGCGCCAAGTCCAGCGGCGACATGGCCAAACTCACCGCCTGGTACACGCCCGACTTCACCAGCTATGGCAAGACGCTGGCCGAATGGACACCTGCCCTGCAGACCGAGCTCAAGCAACTGGGCGGGCGGGACATCCAGCTCAAGGATGTGTCTTATCTGCGCTGGACCGACAGCACCGACACGATGGTGGTAACCTTTGGCGAGCTGGTCAAAGGCGACAAAACCGGCCGCACCAAACGCCAGTACTGGGTCCGTCAGGGCAGCCAGTGGAAAATATTCTTCGAAGGAACCATTTAGATGATGGCAGTTCACAAGACGCCTGCCGTATCCACGGCATTGTTCACCGTATTTCAGCCTTTGCGCCGCGCCACGCTGGCCGCGGCTGCAGCCGCCGGCCTGGCCCTGCTGGCCGGCCCGGCACTCGCGCAAACCGCACCCAAGGTGAAGTTCGTCACCAGCGAAGGCGACTTCGTGGTTGAGGTCTACCCCGACAAAGCCCCCAAGACCGTCGAAAACTTCCTGCTGTACGTCAAGGACAAGCACTACGACGGCACGATTTTTCACCGCGTGATCAGCAACTTCATGGTGCAGGGCGGCGGCTACGACGCCACTTATGCCGAGAAGAAAACCCGCCCGCCTGTGGCCCATGAAGGCCGCGAAGCGCTCGCCAAGGGCGGCCCCAAAAACGTGGTCGGCACGCTGGCCATGGCGCGTACCAATGACCCCAACTCCGCCTCAGCGCAGTTCTTCATCAACGTGAAGGACAACGACTTTTTGAACCCCACCGTGATCCCGCCCGGCGACCCGGTGCCCAAGTTTGAATACCAGGGCCGCGTGTATGAAAACACGCCGCGCGCCCAGCTGGTCAACGCGCCGCAACTGTACGGCTACACCGTGTTCGGCAAGGTCGTCAGCGGCATGGACGTCGTCAACAAGATCAAGTCTGTGCCCACCGGCGCGGGCGGCCCCTTCCCGACCGACGTCCCCAAGACGCCCGTCCTCATCAAATCTGCAACCCTCGTCAATTAATTAATTGACCCCTCCCCTCCTACAGGACACCATCATGAGCAATCCCAAAGTCGAACTGCACATCGCCAATTACGGCGTCATCACGCTTGAGCTCGACGCGGCCAAAGCGCCCAAGACCGTCGCCAACTTCCTGAGCTACGTCAACAAGGGCCACTACGCCAACACCGTGTTTCACCGTGTGATTCCCGGCTTTATGGTCCAGGGCGGCGGCTTTGAACCCGGCATGAAGCAAAAGGCCACCGATGGCGAGATCGAGAACGAAGCAAACAACGGCTTGAAGAACGACAACTACACCGTGGCCATGGCGCGCACCAACGCACCGCACTCGGCCAGCTCGCAGTTCTTCATCAACGTGGCCGACAACGGCTTCCTGAACCACACCGCGCCCAACGCCTCGGGCTGGGGTTACGCCGTGTTCGGCAAGGTGGTGGCCGGCACCGACGTGGTCGACAAGATCAAGGCCGTCAAGACGGGCCGCAAGGGCTTTCACGACGACGTGCCGATGGAAGACGTGATCATCGAGAAAGCTGTTGCGCTGGCCTGAGGCCTCCCGCGAACCGCGCTAGTGCCAGCCCTCAGCCCCAGCCGGTGAACACCCCACAGACCGTACCCGAGATGGCGGAGCTTTTGGCGCCACTGTCCTGGCGTACGGTCGATTTCATTTCGGACCTGCATTTGCAGGCCTCTGACATGGCCACCTTCAGGGGCTGGCAGCACTACCTTGAATCCACGCCCGCCGACGCGGTCTTCATCCTGGGTGACCTGTTTGAAGTGTGGGTGGGCGATGACGCCATCGGCGAAGACCTGCACGCACCGGCCGACGGCTTCGACGCACGCTGCGCGCAAGTGATGGGCGAGGCCGCCGGCCGCCTGGCCCTCTTTTTCATGCACGGCAACCGTGACTTCCTGGTGGGCCAGGGCCTGATGGACCTGTGCAACGCCACCTTGCTGCACGACCCGACCGTGCTGGTGTTTCCTGCCGGCACCAACCGGCGCTGGCTGCTGTCGCACGGCGATGCCCTGTGCCTGGACGATACCGACTACATGCAATTCCGCAGCCAGGTGCGCACCGATGAATGGCAGCGCACATTCCTCGCCAGGCCGCTGGCCGAACGACAGGCCATAGCGCGCGCGCTGCGTGAGCAAAGCGAAGCACGCAAGAAGTCAGGCGTGCAGTACGCCGACGTCGACACCGAAGCCGCGCGCCAATGGCTGCAAGCTGCCGGCTCGCACACCCTGATCCACGGCCACACGCACAAGCCGGCCGTACACGACCTGGGCGGCGGCTACTCGCGCGTGGTGCTCAGCGACTGGGACCTGGCCGCGCCGGCGCCTCGCGCCGAGGTGTTGCGCCTGACAGCCGCCGGGCTGCAGCGTATCGCGCTGGGTTGACTTCTTCCTTCCTGCCCTCGCCTCCTCTTTTTTCGCTTTTGTCTTTTTTTCCCTTTATCTTTGCCTGGATCTCTTTTACTTTTATCCTCCAGGCCTCATCTCTTTTGCTCCCATTCCTTCATTGCCCCTGACCAAGACATACACCCCATGCTGAACTGGTTACGAACGCTCGCAGGCTCCGGCCCGGCCCCCGCCAGAACCATTCCGGACACGCTGTGGATGGACACCCTGCTGCGCTTTCCTTTTCTGGCCCGCCGGCCGGTGGCCGAGCTGCAGGCGCTGCACACACTGTCCGGCAAGTTCCTCAAGCAAAAAGAATTCACCGGCGCGCACGGCCTGAAAGTTACCGACGAGATGGCCGTTGCCATTGCCGCACAGGCATGCCTGCCGGTGCTGCACCTGGGCCTGCGCTGGTATGACGACTTCAAGGGCATCGTGGTGCACCCGGGCACCATGCTCGCGCGCCGCGAAGTCACTGACCACGCGGGCGTCGTGCACCGCTACAACGAAGAACTGCTGGGCGAGGCCATGCAAGGCGGCCCCGTTACCCTGAGCTGGCAGGAAGTGGCCGGCGCCGGCAATGCGGCCGAGTACGGCCACAACGTGGTGATTCACGAGTTCATCCACAAAATAGACATGCGCGACGGTGCGGCCGACGGCTGCCCGCCGCTGCCCTCACGCGGCGCCCACGCGTCCTGGCATTCGATCATGCAGCCGGCCTTTGATGAGTTTTGCGAAAAGGTCGCGATGGCTAAGCGCTTCGGCGCCGCGCCGCCGTGGCTCGACGACTACGCTGCAACGTCCCCGGCTGAATTCTTCGCCGTGACCAGCGAGGCCTACTTCGTCAACCGCGAGCGCTTCACCCAGGACTTCGCACCGTTGACGGTGCTGTTCGACAAGTTTTTCATCCCGGCCAAGTAAGCCGGGACAGGCATTGACGGGCCCGGCGCGCCCGTTCCAAACAAAATCGTGCTCCAGCCCATAAGGTACATGGGCAAGCTGCTCCTGAATTCATAGCAAACCAGATTGCGCCGGCTCAGCGGCTGCGCGGTTTCCTGCTTTTTCCCGCCCTTTTAACCCCGTTCCCCGCACCGCTTCGTTTCAAGCAGCTCCACCCCTTTTCTGGAGCTCCCATGAAACGCCGCCACCTGCCCCCGCCCCCCTCCTTTCGTTCTCATTTCCGCGTTCGCGCAGTCCTCGCCCCGCTGGTTCTGCTGGCGGCATCCACACTGGCTTTGCAGGCCCAGGCCGTCGGCCGCCTGGCCGATGTGACAGTCATCGACCGCAACACCGGCGCCACGCTGCCGCTGTACCACCACCGCGGTGAATACTGGGTTGCCGGGCAGTACGGGGCCAAATATGCGATTGCCGTGCGCAACAAGCTCGGCGAACGGGTGCTCGCAGTCACTGCCGTCGATGGCGTGAATGTGCTGAGCGGCGAGACCGCTGCCTGGGACCAGACCGGCTATGTGTTTTCCGCCTGGCAGCAGTACCAGGTGACCGGCTGGCGCAAAAGCAGCAGTGAAGTCGCGGCCTTTGAGTTTTCCGCGCTCGGCGACTCTTATGCCGGCCGCACCGGCCGGCCGGGCAATGTCGGCGTGATCGGCGTGGCGCTGTTCAGGGAGCGGCCACCCGAGCCCGTCGCGCAGGCGGCCCCCGCCAGCCCGGCCCGCACGGAACGTGCGGAGCGCGAAGCCGACGCACCCGCCAGCCTCAGGAGCGCCCCGCTGGCCGCCGGCAAATCCGCCCTGGGTGACCAGAGCAGCGGTGCGGCAGAATCGTCCGCGCAAGCCCCAAGCGCCTCTGCCGGGCTTGAGGGCATGGCCAGAAGGGCGCCGTCCCCACCGCCCGCCGCCCTGCCCGCCCCCAAGCTGGGCACCGGCCACGGTGCGCGCGAAACCTCGGTGGTGTCGCACACTTCTTTTGCCCGCCTGCAATCGCAACCCAACGAGGTCATCCGCATCCGCTATGACAGCCGGGAGAACCTGATTGCGAGTGGTGTGATTCGTGAACCCGTGGCGCACAACCCCATCCCGGATCCGTTCCCGCAGTCAGGGAGCAACACCTCCTATGTTCCCGATCCTCCTCTGCGCCGATACTGACAAAGCACAACCACTGCGCCGTGATAATGTGGCGCATGCCCAACGCGCCGACGGACCCCGCAGCCGAAGACAGCGACGAATCGCTGATGCTGCGCTTTGCGGGCGGCGACATCGGCGCCTTCGACGTGCTCTATGCGCGCCACGAGCTGGCCGTGTGGCGCTATGTCTTTCGCAGTGTGCGCGTGCAAGCCGTGGCCGACGACCTGCTGCAGGACGTGTGGTTTGCGGTGGCGCGCAGCGCGCCCACCTACACCGTGTCGGCGCGCTTCAAGACCTGGCTCTTCACCATGGCGCACAACCGGGTGGTCGACCACTACCGTACGGCAAAGCAGCACGTGAGCATTGATGCGCAGGACGACGATGACGAAGGTTTGAGCCTGGGTGAGACGCTCGCGGCGGACTCGGGCTTCGGACCCGTACGCCGGCTGGAGTCCAGCGAACAGGCCGCGGCGCTGATTGCCGCGGTGGAGAGGCTGCCGCTGGAGCAGCGTGAAGCCTTCTTGCTGCAGGCCGAAGCAGGCCTGAGTGTGGAGGGCATCGCCGAGGCCACCGGCGTGAGTTTTGAAACCGCCAAGAGCCGCCTGCGCTACGCGCGAAACAGCCTGCGCCAGCAGCTACAGGAGTTTGCATGACAGAGCCAGACCGCAGCCCGCCGGGCGACGAGCTGACAGAACGCTACCGCGAGGCTAGCGCCCAGGACACACGCCGGCCCGGCGCGCATGTGCGGGACGCCGTGCGCGCACACGCGGAGATGGTAATTGCGGCCGGCAAGGCTCAGAACGCGTACGCGGCAGCCCACACAGCGCCAACGCGGCCGCCCGCCGCCAACCAGTCGCGCTGGAAGATCTCTGCCCTGGCCAGTGTGGCGCTGGTAGGGTTGACGGGTTTGCTGGTGCTGCAATATGACCGCGGCACCGATGAGGAAAAAGACTTGGCGTTTGGGCAGCCCAGTGCGAGCGCGCCTGCCGCACCCGCACCCGCACCCGCACCTGCACCTGCACCTGCACCTGCACCTGCACCTGAAGCCGCCCCGGCAACCACTACCCCTCAGGCGCCGCCACAAGCCGACGCCAAGGCCCGAGCCGCTGAAAGCCCACCGGCTCCAGTATTGAAAGAGCCGGCAACAGCTGCCGCCAAAAAATCTGCACAGCAAGCCACCGCACCCGGGCAAGCCGCTCCCAAGGCCGAAGCAGAGACCGCGCAAGCGCCAAGTGGCGCCACGCCACCGGCTGCTGCGCCTGCGCCAGCCGCAACTGCCGCACCGCCTGCACCGGCTCCTGCCCTGACGCAAGACAGCGCCGGCTTCTCGCATTCGGGGCGCACAGCTGGCGCGGCGGCAAGCCCGCAAGCCGCCTCACCTCCTGCACCCACCGTGCAGGCCGGCATTTCCGCACCGGCACCCGTGGCGCGCGCAGCACCCCCCGCCACACCATCTGCACCGGCTATGGCTGCTGCCGCACCACCACCTCCCATGGCCGCAGCGCCCGCAGCGGCCGCGGCTACGGCTGCGGCGGAACAACGCCAGGAAAAATCCGCAGCCCGCACACGCTCCCTGCGCGCCGAGGTTGCAGGCTCACTCGGGCTCGCCGGCGCGTTGCAGCAATCCGCCCGGGACGGCGACCTGCAACAACTCGAGCGCCTGCTGCGGCAAGGCGCCCCGCTCAATGCGGCCGACCCCGCCGGACGCACACCTTTGATCCTGGCGGTCATGCAAGGGCACACCGCCGTGGTCCAGCGCCTGCTGGCAGCCGGCGCCAATACGGCGCTGATAGACCAGGACGGGCTGAACGCATTGCAGCATGCGCGGCGCCTGGGATTTGACGGAATTGCCCACCTGATCGAGACGGCGCCCTGAGACTGCGGCGGCAATACACCATCAGCTGGCGCGCCGCTTCGGCCGTTCACAGGCGCGGGGTACCATGACAGCCCGCTTATCACCGTACTTTCTTTCACGAATCGGCCCCCATGGACATAGACCCGCTTGAAGTTGCCAAAGGCGACGACACCGACGACGCGTCGTTTGCGCAGTTCCGCAAGCTGAACCAGTTTGTCGCCATCACGATTGCCCTGCTGGCCACTTTCATGGGCATCTGCAAGGTCAAGGACGACAACATCGTCCAGACCATGCAGCAGGCCCAGGCCAACAAGCTGGACCACTGGAGCTTCTACCAGGCCCGCAACATTCGCGAAGAAGTCGCCAAAGGCACGCTGCTGCAACTGCAGCTCGCCGCCCCGTCACAGCCTGCGTCGCAGCAGGCCAGCTACCAGAAGGCCATTGCGCAATACGAACAACTGGCGGCCGAGCAGGCCAGAAAGAAAGACGAGTTGAAGGCGCAAGCCGGGCAGGACCAGAAAGACTATGACGCCGCCAATTTTCGTGATGACCAGTTCGATCTGGCCGACGCCCTGCTGGCCATTGCCATTTCACTGCTGGCCGTCACGGCGCTGACCCATTTCTGGTGGCTTTACTTCCTGGCGCTGGTGCCCACGGGTTTTGGCGTGTTGATGGGCCTGGCCGGCTTGGCGGGCTGGGGTATTCACCCGGATGTGTTGATCCGGTTGCTGTCGTAGTGCGGCGGCGTTGCGGCAACGCGGCCTGGAGTTCAGCCTAAGTCGCGTAGTACAGCACGGCCACGCAGTGACAGGCCGTACCGGCCGCCACAAACAGATGCCACACAAAGTGCCCATAGCGCACCCGTGAGTCCGTCGCAAAAAAGCCCACACCCAGCGTGTAGAAAAGCCCGCCAGCCACCAGCCAGAACAAGCCCCAGTTCGGAATCAGTTGCAGCATCGGTTTGATGGCGATGAGGGCAATCCATCCCATCGCCACATACAACGCTGTGGAAACGCGCGGGTAGCGGATACCCGCCACAGCCTTCACCGCCACACCCGCCAGCGCCATGGCCCAGACGAGGCCGAACAAAGTCCAGCCCCAAGGCCCGCGCAGCACGCCCAGCGTGAATGGGGTGTAGGTGCCGGCAATCAGCAGGTAGATGGCGCCGTGGTCCAGGATCTGGAACACGCTTTTGGCACGCGCCGCACGCACGGCCGGGAGCGCGTGGTACAGCATCGAAGTGAAGTACAGCAGCACCATGGTGGCGGCAAACACGCAGGCCGCGGCGATGTCGATGGCATCGCCGCTACGCACGCTGGCAACCACCAGGAATGGCGCCGCCACTACGGCCGCCAGCAAGGCAACACCGTGGCTGACGCTGTTGGCGATTTCCTCGCCGAGCGTCTGCTGGCGGTCTGACACCGCCACCACAGCAGCGGCGTCCACACTCATCGTTTGAGCAGCGCCTTCAGCACGTTCTGCACGCGCCGCGCATTGGTGGGGTCAAAGTCGGCGGCCAGCACCTGGGCTGCGTCTTCGCCCCAGGTTTCGGCCGGTGCCGGTGCATTGCGCTTGGTGAGCAGTTGCAGTTGCAGCATGCGGCGCGCGCTGATGTGCTCGGCCGGCGTCGGCAGTTCGGCGGCGATTTCCAGTCGCAGCAGCGCTTCGGAGGCGTCCTTGCCCGAGGGCGTGCTGACGGCTTGCACCCAGCGGTTGCGCACGGCTGTGGGCACGGCCTTGCCAAGGTCCTGCGCGCTCGGCAGTTGCGCCGGGTCGCGCTTTTCCCAGGCGGTGAGCAGGTTGGTCAGCACCTCGCCGTGCGCCTGCATGGCGAGCTTCTTCAGGGCATTGTTGGCCGCTTCAAAGGCTTCGCGCTGGGCGCGGAAAGCAGCGTCGCCCAGGCGCGGGCCGCGCTCTTCAAAGGCGGAGCGTGCGCTGCGGTCGCCACGGTCAGCGCCACGCGGGCCGCGGTCGTCACGGCCTTCACGGTAGGGTTCGAACTTGTTGTCGGTGCTCTGGCGCGGGCCGCCGGGCTTGCTGCCGGGACGCGCATCTTTGCGGTCGCCAAATTTGCCGCCGCGTCCTGCGGGTGCCGGCTCGGCTTTCTTCATGCCGGGGCGGTCGTCGCCGCGCCGTGCAATCACCGGCTTGGGTGCTGGCTTTGGTGCGGGTGCGGGTTCAGCAGGTGCGCTGGCAGGCTCGCTGGATTCGGCGAATTCAGCGGCTGCGGCTTCTTCCACTGCATCGGTCGGTGTCGCCGTTGCTATGGTTTCTGTAGCTGCATGTTCAGATTCTGCCTGGGCTACAGCCTCATTTTCCTTGGAAACCGGCGCGGCGTTCGCGTCGGCCAGCGCAGCCTCAACGGTCGGCGCGGCCGGTGCGGCAGTTGGTGCGGGCACGGGCACCTGCCCACGCACAATGGCTTCCAGCGCCTTGGCAGCGGCGTGGATTTTCTGTACATCGCCGCTGGCGGTGGCGGCTTCAACAGCCTTGGATGCTTCGAGCACCATGCGGTCATATTCGCCCAGGGCTGCATCAGCTTTTTCGCGCTCGGCGGTCTTGCGCTGGAAGGCGTCGTCGATGGGTTTGCGGAAGGCGTCCCACATCTTTTGCTCTTGCTTGCGCTCAATCGGCACGGCTTGCGCTTCGTGCTGCCAGCGCTGCTGCAGCGACTTGACGGCGTCGATACGCAGCTGCGGCTCAGCGCCCAGCACGTTGGCCTCTTCAATCATGGCCTTGCGCCGCGCGATGCTTTCGGTGCGAGCGGCGGTCAGCGCCGCGTCCGCGGTTTCCATCGCGGCTTTCCACACGGGCTGGATTTCGGCAAATGCCTTTTCGCCCAGGTGGCCGGCGTCGCGCCATTTTTCGACAAAGCCGTTCAGGCTGCGGATGTGGTGCTTCCAGTCGGTGTTGCCCTTGTTGGCTTCGGCCCAGGCCAGCACTTCGTCGATCAGCAGCTTGCGCTCGGCCTTGACGGCTTCGCTTTGTTCTTTGACCTTCTCGAGCCAGGCTTCGACAACCTTGTGCGCTTCATTGCAGGCGTCGTCAAAACGCTTCCACAAAGCGTGGTTGGGCGTGCCGCCCTGGTCGCTGGTCTTCCACTGCTCGCGCATGGCGCGCAGGGCCTCTTGTTGCTTGCGGCCGCCCAGCGGCTTGGCCACCAGGGCCTCGGCCTTGACGACCAGCTCTTCGCGGATCTGGTCGGCGCGCCAGCGCTGCCAGCCTTCGAGTTCACCGGCAGCCGTCAATGCGGCGTGTGCGGCGGCTTCGAGCTTGCTGTCGATGTTGCGGATGTTTTCCTTCAGGGCCTGGCGCAGGTCAGCGGCGACCTTGGGCGTGGACTTGCCGTGGCCTTCGCCCACTTCATGCTCAAGCCGCTTCAGTGCTTCCTGCACGATGGCGGACGATTTTTCGCGCATGTCTTTGAGCACGGCCGGATCAATCTTGGCCTTGGGTGCGCGTGCAGGCTGGTCGCCCGCTGCGGGCGGCAGGCCGCGCGCGGCGCGCAGCTCGTCTGCCCATACAGGCACGGCAGGCAGTGGTGCGGCGGCATCTTCAGCGGCCTTTTGCGCTTGTGCAAGCGCGCCCTGGAAGGCTTCCCACACAGCCAGCAATTGCCCGCGCGATGCGTCGAGCAGCGGCGGGAATTTCGCGTCCACGCTGGCCCAGTTGGCGTCATGCGTGATCTCATCAGCCTGCGTCTGCCAGTGCGTGACATCGCCACGCAGCGATTCGAGCGCGGCTTCGGCATCGCGCCAGGGCTTGAGCGACAGCACTTCGGTGCGCTGGGCCAGCAGCACAGCGGCTTCGCGCTGCACCTGGGTGCGGTGCTGCAGGTCTTCAATCGTTTTGACGCGGTCGGCCAGCTGGCCCTTCAAGCCGGCCAGCGGCTCTTTGGACAGCGGCGCGCCGGCTTTGGCGGCGTCGCGCTGCCAAGCCAAGGCGTCGGCCAGGTTGAGCTTGGGCACGGCCAGCAGGGCCTGGGCTTTTTCGGCCCATTCGGCGGCCACGGCTTCCTGGCCCTTGCTGCGTTTGATTTCGTCGAGCTTTTCTTTCAGCGGCTTGGCGGCTCCCTTGTCGCGGTTGGCCAGGTCCTTGTAGACCTCGGCCATCTGCTCGGCTGAAGGCTCGGTGGCCAGCCAGGTGCGGATGCGCGCGGTGCGCTCACCCGAGGTGGGCGCGGAAAATGCGCCGCCGGTCAAGCCGTCCAGCGGATGGGCCTCGGCCTGCTTGGTGGTGGGCGTTTTCACGGCGGGGGTGTCTGGTTTGGAAGATTTAAACATGGGAGCAAACATGGGAGCGCAAAGTCAAAAAATAAGTGCCGCCAGCCACAAGGCTCCCGGGAAATTGGGGGACTTTGCGGGCGGCAGCGGATGTTGGATTGGATGGGGGGCCGGCGCCGCAACTCCGTGTTGCGCGCCCAGGCCCAAGAGCCCCATAAAGCTTTATCAATAAAGCACTGACGCTATTTTCGCCTTTTTTAAGGCATCGCCAAATTCAGTTCTGCGCGGGGGGTCCATTTGGCCTCGGGCGGTATGGCCTTGGCGGCGCCCAGAAAAAGCCTTTCAGGGGGTAAATCCCGCGATGCCAGGTAGTCTTTGACCGCCACGCCGCGCTGCACCGCCAGCTCCCGCATGGCACTGTCGTTGACCTGGATGTCGGCCAGCAGCAATTTTTCCATCTCGGACACGGGCAAGTCTTTGGCCAGCCCGATCAGGTTGCGCGGCTTGGGCATGTCGGCGCGTTTGTAGACTTCTTTGAGCAAGGCGGGGTATTCGGCCGGGCTGATGCTGATGGCGGCGGAGGTGGTGCCGCCCTCCTTCACGGTGGCGCGGCGTTTTTCAGCGCGCACCAGCGAGTCGAGCCGCTCGCGCTTGAAGCCGTCGCGCTCGGCTTCGACGCTGCTGGTGCCGACCACGGTGAGCTGCAGCGAGGGCCTTTCGGCCAGCGCCTTGGCCACTTTGTCCAGGCCGGCCTTGGCCTCGGGGCCCAGCTCGGCGCTACCGGCATTAAAGCCCACCGTGCTGAGTTCTTCACCGCCCCCGCCCAAGGCGCTAGCCAGCAAGCTGAAGGGCGCGGTGATCGCCTTGACGATCACATTGATGATGACCTTGACGATGATGGGCCCGAGGCTGAACTGCGGGTCATTGAGCGAGCCGCTGATGGGCAGGTCGATGTCGATGACGCCGTTGCGGTCTGCCAGCAAGGCGACTGCCAGTTTGACCGGCAGGCTGGCGGTGGAACCCGGCACCTTCTCGCCGAAGGCCAGCTGATTGAGAATGACCTTGTTGGTGGCCGTGAGGCGGCCGTCAGGCAACACCACATAGCCCACGTCAACGCTGAGCTTGCCGCGGTTGATGCCGTAGCCCGAATACTTGACGGAATACGGTGATAGCGGGGGCAACTCCAGGTCGCGCACCTTGCCTTTGATGTCCAGCGCCAGCGGCTTGGCCAGCGGGTTAAGCTTGCCCAGGATTTCAAGCGAGGCGGTGCCCTCGGCCCGGCCGCGCAGTTCAAGGTCGGCCATGTTCGGCGCAAGCGGTGCGCCGCCGGTCGCAGCGGCGGGCGCCACTGAAGAAAACGCGCTGAGCTTGCCGGTCAGCTCGGTCAGGTCAGCCGAGTAATTAGGTTTGACGAAGCGGTCGGAGAACAGCACCTTGCCGTTGATCAGGCTGATAGGGCCGAAGCTGACGATGGCGGGCGGGCCGCCAGACGCCGGCACCGAGGCCTGCGGGCTGATCGGCTGCGCTGAGGTTTGTGAGCCTATTTGGCCGCTAGCCAAAGTAGCGCCTTGGCTAGTCGCTATCGTTTTTGTAGCATCTGCCGCCAAGGGCGCCGATGCGTCGGGCGCGTTGCCCTTGACCAGGTCCTGCAGGTTGATGCGGCCGTCGGGCATGACGATCACGCGCGCAAAGAAGTCGGTGAGCACGGTTTCCTTCACGTCCACCCGCGTGGCTTTGGCCGGCTCCAGCGCCACATTCAGGCCGCGCAGGTTCAGCGCTTTCCAGGCCAGCAGGTCTTCGCTGGGCGCCAGTGTGTTGGCGCGGAATTCTTCCAGCGACACATCGCCCGTCACCTGTGCCTGCGTGCCGGCCGGGAGCTGGCGGTAAGCGACGCGGCCTTTGAAGCTGGCGTCAGCGCGTAGCAACTCGATATTGAGGGCGTCGGCCAGGTAGGGCTCAAAGGCCTGCAAAGGCAGCCGGTCGACCACCAGCCGGCCTTGCGCCTGGACAGGCGCCAGGCCCATGCTGCCGTTGAAGTCGACCTTGCCGGGTTCAAACCGGCCGGTGGCCAGCCGCAACGACGCCGTCAGCGGCATGGGCTTGGCGGCCTGGGCTTTGGAGGCAGGCCTGTCGTCCAGCAGCAAGCCGCCCAGTTGGGCTTTGGCCGCACTGACTTCAAAAGCCACGGGCTTGTGACCATCGCCAAAGGCCTTGTCGGAAAACGACATGGCGCCGCCTTCGAGCTGCACGTCTTGCACAGCCACGGACCATGAGGGCGCGGACGCGCGGGGTGCGGCGTCGGTGGGGGGCGGGGGCGCGGAAGCTGAGCCGCTTGAGGCGCGCCCCACCATCCAGCGCTCGTACATCCAGCGTTTATCGCTGTCGCGGTCGACCTTGGCCTTCGGCTCGATCAGCTGCAGCCTGGCCGCCTTGAAGGTCTGGCCGGTCACGTCGATGTCGACCTGCGCCAGTTCTACCCGTTTGACGGACACCAGCGACACCTTGCCCTGGGCCAGCTGCACCTCGCTCAGGGCGATTTGCGGCGCGGTGATTTGCAGCGCCTGCGGTTTGTCGCCGCTGGGGGCTTGCCAGTTCACACCCAGCTGGGCATCGAGCTGGCCGTTCAGCGCGGGCAACAGAAACTGGCCGATGTATTTAGCGGCCATGCCCAGCGGCCAGGCCGCCACGTTGGCGCTGACTTGCGCGGCCTGGTCGGTGGCGGTGCCGTTAAAGGTGAGAAGCGCGGGCGTGGCTACGGCCTCGGGTGCTGCAGTTTGGGCAGCGGGCTTGATCGGCTTTTTGGCTGTGGGCTTTGCCGGTGCGGAGGGCGCGGGGGGCGGCTCCAGCCCCACCGAACCATCGAACTTCATGGGCGCGCCGGCCGCAAAAGGCATGGCGATGGCCGAGGCATTGAGCGCCAGGCCGCTCAGGCGGATGTCGGCGGGCGAGGCCAGGGTCTCGTCCAGCCAGTTCACGCGGCCGCCACGTACGGCGACGCGGGCTACCTCTACCTTCCAGGGCGTGGCCACCGGGGGTTGGCCGGCGGGTGATGCGGCTGCGGGGCCGCTGGCGGCCGAGGCGGTTGCGGCTGGATTTTTCGAATCATTTTGGCCTCCAGCCCTTTCGGCACCTTGGGTTGTCGCTACTTTTTTAATAGCAACCGGGGCGCCGGACGACGCCATCAGGTTCAGCCGCCCTGCCCGGTCACGGGCCAGCGACAGCGTGGGCGCGGTGAGCTCCACCGCGGAAAGTTTGACGAACTGCTCAAGGGGGCGAACATCGTCCATGGTGATCTGCAGGCGGTCAAAGGCCAGCAGGTCGGGCCGGGTGGCCGGCGGGGTTTCGCTGGCGGTGCCGCTTTTTTTGGCCGGTGCCGTGGCTGCCGGCTGGCCGGCCTGCGCCGTCAGCAGCCGGACTTTTTCGGCTGTCACGGTGCCTGAGATCCTCACCACGGTGGCCGGCGTCTGCTCAAACGCCACCTTGGCGTCGGCATGCAGCACAGCGGCCTGCAATTTGACGGGCAAGCTGGCTGGCCAGTACGCCAGGTAAGGGTTCAAATCAAAACCGCGCAGCGTGAGGGTAACGTCGGTCTTGTGGGTCTGGGCAAAGGGCGTGCCTTCGGCGGCGGTGTCAAAACTGCTGCCATTGAGTTTGAAGGCCAGGTGCGGCGAGGTTTTGACCTCGCGCTGGGACTTGAGGTTGCTCAGGAACGGCACCGACAGGCCCAGCTCGCGCAGTTCGTGGGTCTTGCCGACGGGCCGGTCGGTGTAGTCCATGCGCCCGCCGCTGACCACGATGTTGTAGACCGCGAACTTCGGCGGGTCGCTGGCCGGTGCATCCTCAGGCGTCTTGAAGCGCTCCAGGATGTCGTCGACGTCGTAGCGGCCCTCGCCCTGATGAGTGAGAAACACCACGGGTTCGTCAACCTGCACCGCATCGGCCACCGGCGCCAGGCGCAGCAGGGATTCGAGTTCGGCATCTATATATAGGCGTTTGATGGAAAGCTGGGGCGTTTCCTGGGGAGATGGGGTTTGAGAAGCCCCGGCGCCAGCCCTGGCGATGGCCAGGTCGCGCAGGGTGAGCTCCAGCGACCAGGGTTTGAAGTCCACCTCGCCCACCGTGACCTGCCGGCCCAGCTTTTCAGAGGCAATTTTCTCGATTTGCGACTTGAGGATGGAGGGTACGGCCGCATAGGCCAGCGCCCACAGCAACAGCAAACTGCCGACCCCCCACGCCGCACGGCGTTGCCAGAGCGGCGAGCGGGCTACCGCGGCCGTCCTGGCCGGCAAAGACTCCCCGATTTCTCGCCATTTGATCTCTCGCCAATTGAATTCCCGCCATTTATTCTTCAAATCTTTGATTGCCATAGCCGTGGAGTTTTTAACGCCGAAGCCGATAGGTCAATGATTTAATTGAAAAAGACGGTCACCCGGAGGGGGCATTGAAGACGGAGAACCCAAAAGAAAAACCCCGGGCAGCGAGGCCGACCGGGGTTGACGGCGGGCGTAATGCTCATGCCGTCGGGCTTCCGCAAAAGAGAGATGAATCGTCTCCAGTGCGATGGAAGCAAGTGATTGCTTCCAGATTTTCCGGGGTTGGTTACCCGGTTGATGCGTGAATGAACACGCAATTGCAGGTTAAACCTCTGCCGGCGCGGAGGCAAGACCATCTTTTCAATCACAGTCGCAGCGGTGATTGCCTTTGCCTTTTGGGCGCCGAAAACCATTGCCGCCGTCCTACACGGGGCATCGAATCCGGCCTACATCCGGTTCCGCGATCCGCCGATTCAGGTTTTTCATCTTGAAACTAACTTAGAGCTTGGTCTCAAAAGGGGCCCGTAACTACCTTGATTCAAGGCGTTTTTGCCAGAAATCAGGGTTTTTATTTGTCTTTTTGATATAAAAAAGCCGTTTGTTATTATTGACAGGTTATTAACGAGCCCCATAGAATCCCGCCAGTCCCACAAGAACCTAGGGACAACCCGAATCCGCTGCCCTATTCATCACGAAGCCGGCAACGTCAAACAAGGGGTCAACAACACCCCACAAGGCTTGCCTTGGTTTGATGGCGACCCAATCAAAGCCTGCCTGGCCCCCAAAGGGCCTGCAAGCGTAGAAAGGAGTGCTATGACAGCGCTAGGACAATTCAGCCTTGAGGCGCACCTCAAAAGTGTGCGCAACGGTGTTTTAACCGTTGCAGACGACATCGCCCAAGGCTTTTTCGAGATCACCCACAACAGCTTCGCCCTTCTCGGCCTGGCCGTCGTGTTCGGAGTGATCACCCTGACCGCCCGGCCCGACTTGCGTCAGGCCGGCGAATTCAAGCTCATGACCTGGCTGCAGGAGCGCCAGGAAGCGGCCATCGGCTTTACCGAGCCGGCGGCCATTGAGCGCGCCACGGCATCCAACCCGAAAGACCTGCCCGCCCAACAGGCGGCAGTGGCTTACTGGCTGAGCAAAAAATACGGCGTCGCGCCCGAGCCGCTGAGCGTGCTGGTGGCTGAAGCCTTCGAAATCGGCCAGAAAGCCAAGCTGGACCCCACGCTCATCCTGGCCATCATGGCGATCGAGTCCGGTTTCAACCCGTTCGCGCAAAGCCCGGTGGGCGCACAGGGCCTGATGCAGGTCATGACCAAGGTGCACCACGACAAGTACGACAACTTCGGCGGCAAGCTGGCGGCGTTCGACCCGGTGACCAACCTGCGCGTCGGCGTCAAGGTGCTGCAGGAATGCATCGCCCGCGCCGGCTCTGTCGAAGGCGGGCTCAAATACTATGTGGGCGCAGCCAACCTGGACGACGACGGCGGCTACGCCGGCAAGGTGATGGGTGAACACGCTCGCCTGCTGGCCGTGGTGGCGTCTGCGTCCAAGCGCGGCACGCCAACGCCGTACTTTGCCGCACCCGGCACCTCGCGCCCTGTGCCTGCCTCCCTCCCAGCCAAATCCGACGCGCCGGCGGCCGAAGGCAAAACGCCCGAAAAAGTGGCGCTGCTGAGCCAGTCCTGATCCGGGTTGCTTCATCGCATTCCCATAGCATTCCCATAACACTCCTTTCTCCTCAAAGCCCGGCCGCCGCAAGCGCCCCGGCTTTTTGCTTTTCGGGCGGGCGGCAAAGAGCCCGGGGTCGGCGGGTTTTGGGCGGCCTCAGTTACACTAGCAAGGTGCGCGACTGGCGATAGGCTCAAGGTTTTCGCAACCATTGAAGCTGACGTGGGACACCACTGGGAAGCGCACCGCTGAAAGCCGTTTGGGCCGAAGCGTTCAGCCGTTCGCCTGGGCAGCCCTTGCTTCCTTTCACCAAAGGACAAGGATTCAAGTCTTGAAGGACTGCCATGTACCACCGCAACATCCTGGTTGAACAAACCGACCCCGAAATCTTCGCCGCCATCCAGGCTGAAAACGCCCGGCAAGAGCACCACATCGAGCTGATCGCCAGCGAAAACTACGCCTCGCCCGCCGTCATGGCTGCGCAGGGCTCGCAGCTCACCAACAAATACGCCGAAGGCTACCCCGGCCGCCGCTACTACGGCGGCTGCGAGCACGTCGACGTGGCCGAGCAGCTGGCCATCGACCGCGTCAAAGCCATCTTCGGCGCCGAAGCCGCCAATGTGCAGGCGCACTGCGGCGCATCGGCCAACGAGGCCGTGTTCCTGGCCTTCCTGAAACCCGGCGACACCATCATGGGCATGAGCCTGGCCGAAGGCGGCCACCTGACGCACGGCATGGCCCTCAATATGAGCGGCAAGTGGTTCAACGTCGTCTCTTATGGCCTCAATGACAAGGAAGAGATCGACTACGACGCCATGGAGCGCAAGGCCCACGAGACCAAGCCCAAGCTGATCATCGCCGGCGCTTCGGCTTACAGCCTGCGCATCGACTTCGAGCGCTTTGCCAAAGTGGCCAAAGCCGTCGGCGCGATCTTTATGGTCGACATCGCCCACTACGCCGGTCTGGTGGCCGCTGGTGTGTACCCCAACCCGGTGCCGCATGCCGACATCGTGACGTCGACCACGCACAAGAGCCTGCGCGGCCCGCGCGGCGGCATCATCCTGATGAAGGCCGAGCACGAAAAAGCCATCAACAGCGCCATCTTCCCTGGCCTGCAAGGCGGCCCGCTGATGCACGTGATCGCGGCCAAGGCCGTGGCTTTCAAGGAAGCCATGACGCCCGAATTCAAGGCCTACCAGCAGCAGGTCGTGAAAAATGCGCAAATCGTGGCCGACACCCTGACGCAGCGCGGCCTGCGCATCGTCAGCGGCCGCACCGAAAGCCACGTCATGCTGGTCGACCTGCGCGCCAAGGGCATCACCGGCAAGGAAGCCGAAGCCGTGCTGGGCAGCGCCCACATGACGATCAACAAGAACGCCATCCCGAACGATCCGGAAAAGCCGATGGTCACCAGCGGCGTGCGCATCGGCACCCCGGCGATGACCACCCGCGGCTTCAAGGACGAAGAAGCCCGCGCCACCGCCAACCTGATCGCCGACGTGCTCGACAACCCGCGTGACGCGGCCAACATTGAAGCGGTGCGCGCCAAGGTGCACGCCCTGACCAGCCGCTTCCCCGTTTACCGCTAAATCATGATGGACAGCGTGGGCACTATGATTTTGATAGCTGCCAGCGCACGTCCTTATTGGGCTAGAGGCCGATTTGGCCAATTTATTTCATTGAACGCAGGTCTCAGCCCATGAAATGCCCTTTTTGCGGCCATCTTGAAACCCAGGTTGTTGAAACCCGGGTGTCAGAAGATGCCGACTTCATACGCCGCCGCCGCCAGTGCGGCGCATGTGAAAAGCGTTTCACCACCTACGAACGGCCCGACGTCACCTTCCCGTCCATCGTCAAGAAAGACGGCCGGCGCATCGAGTACAAGCGCACCAAAGTGCTGGCCTCCCTGAACCTGGCGCTGCGCAAGCGCCCCGTCAGCACCGAGCAGGTCGACTCGGCGATTGAGCGCATCGAAGAAAAGCTGCTGAGCCTGGGGCTGCGCGAAGTCGCCTCCAACCGGATCGGCGAGCTGGTCATGCGCGAGCTGCGAAAGCTCGACAAAGTCGCCTATGTCCGTTTTGCCAGCGTCTACCGCAGCTTTGAGGACATTGACGAGTTCAAGACGCTGGTGGACGAGGTGCGGCGCTAGCGTATCCGTCCGCGCTCACGCGCAACTGTCCATTACGGACTTCTCAAGCCGGGCCTCGCTGGCCGCACATTCCGCAATCGGGCCACACTTGCCGCCGCTCGTCGCGCGCTCGCAACCGCCGGGCGCGCAGCCCTTGTTTCCAAATGACACCGCATTAGCATCTCGAAATCATTCATGTTTTCGTAGGAGCCGCCTTGACTTATTTATGCACCGGAGCCACTTATCGCAAGCGCTCTCGCGAAATTCGCGGCTTTACGATAGTTGAACTCATGATTACCGTGGCCATCATAGGAATTCTTGCTGCAGTAGCGCTGCCCTCGTACAAGGATTACATCCGGCGTGGCCAGGTGCCCGAAGCCTTCACCTACCTGTCGGACTACCGGGTCAAGCTCGAGCAGTATTTCCAGGACTACAAAAACTACGGCACGACCAACGGCGGAGCTTGCGCCAACGGCAGCGGCGCACCAAGCTGGAGCAGCTTCGTCCCCGGCAATGCCAAGTACTTCACTTTTTCCTGCGTTGTGACGGCATCAGGGTACACCTTGACGGCCACGGGTTCCTCGGCCAATGCCGTGGGGCACGTCTACACGGTCAACGAGGCCAATGCCCAAAAAACCACCCAGTTCAAGGGCGCTACAGTGACCAAGAACTGCTGGCTGCTCAAAGGATCTGAATGCTAACAAGGGCGCGCCAGCGGGGTTTCAACCTGATCGAGGTGATAGTGACCGTTGCGGTCCTCGCATTGCTGCTCTCCGTCGGGGTTCCCAGCATGGCGGAGTGGATACGCAACACCCACGTCCGCAACCTGGCCGAAACCATCCAGAACGGCCTGCAGAAGGCGCGCACAGAGTCCCTGCGGCGCAACAAGGTCGTTACTTTCTGGATGGTCACGCCCGCCACGGGCATTCCGGACGCCACTTGCGCATTGTCCTCGGTCTCCGGCTCCTGGGTCATCGCCCTGGACAACCCCAGCGGCAAGTGCGACCTTGACCCTTCCGCCACGACAGCCCCCCGTCTCATCGAAGTCTATGGCGCCGGAAGTGCCGGGACCGGGATTACGGTCGCGGGGCTGGCCAGCGACGGCGCCACGGCCGCCAATTCGGTGAGCTTCAACGGCTTTGGCCAGGCTGTTTCAACCGGAACCCAGCTGGCGCGCATCGATGTCGCCCATACCCTGAGCGGCGCACGGCGGCTGCGGATCCAGATCTCCACAGGCGGAGGCGTCCGTATGTGCGACCAGGATGTCGGCGCGACGGACCCGCGAGCCTGCCACTAGAACCATGCAAATGAAAATCGCAAAACGTTCCATGCGAAGCAGCCCGCAGTCCATGCGGGGGGCCGCCCTGATCGAGGCAATGATCGCAATACTGCTGTTCTGCATGGGCATTGTCGGGCTGGTCGGCCTTCAGGCGTCGATGACGAGCGCCCAGAGCGCCGCCAAGTACCGGGCCGATGCAGCCTACCTGGCCAGCGAACTGCTCGGCACCATGTGGATGAACAAGGTCGATCTCAGCGTCTACGCCACCACACCTGCCTCGCCCTGCACCGACCAGCGCTGCCTGGACTGGGTCAACAAGGTCGCCAACGGGCTGCCGCAAGGCACCGCCACGGTGGCCGTGACAGCAGGCACAGGTGATGTTGCTCTCACCGTCAGATGGACGGCACCCAATGAAGGAACCCGCGCCTATGTACTGGCAACGACGATCAAATAAGCTGCGCGCGCGGCGCGCGATGTCAGGCTTCACGCTGGTGGAGCTCATGATCGGCGTGCTGATCGGCCTGCTGACCACGCTGGCGGTGACGCAGGTGCTGGTCATCTCCGAGGGGGCAAAACGAACCACAACCTCTGGCTCGGATGCACAGATCAACGGGGCGCTGGCTCTCAGCGCCCTGCAGCGCAGCATGCAGCCGGCGGGATACGGCTTCGGCGCAACTCCCACTGCGGTAGGCTGCACGCTGACCGCCCAGTTCAATAGCGCGGCCGTGCCGGGATTTCCCACCCGGCTCGTGCCCGTCACCATCACCGCAGGCGCATCCGGCGCGCCCGACTCCATCCGTATCCTGGCCAGCGGCAAGAACTCCTATTCCCTCCCTTTACGCGTCGTCTCGCCCGGCTACAACCCGACTGTCGCCGCAAACAAGGACAACTTTCCCGTGTCGGTCGCGCGCGGAGTGGAAGGCCCGAGAAGCGATTCGGGGGGCACTGTGATCGCTCCCGGCGACCTGATGCTGGCGGTGATCGGTGCCGACCAGGCTTGCGAGCTCTTCCAGGCCACGGCGGACCCGTCGGGCGCCACACCCAAAGTCAACCGGGCGGACAATGCGGCCAAATGGAACGCCACCGGATTTCCAACGCTTATTTATAGCGAAGGAAACTACCTGGTCAACATGGGGTCGTTCGTCGACCGCACCTTCAGCGTCGCGAATACCTCGTTGCAGGTCACCAGCCTCAAATTGGCGGCAGACGCTACGCCCTCTTACGAGGGCCCAGTAGAAATGCTCCCCAATATCGTGAACCTGAAGGCCATGTACGGCAAGGACACCAACGGCGACTCCCTGGTCGACACCTGGGACAACACCACCCCGACCACCAATGCCGGATGGCTCCAGGTCGTAGCGGTGCGCATCGCCGTCGTGGCGCGCAGCGTGCAGTATGAAAAAGAAGAAGTGACTACCGCCAACCCGCTGTGGGACGTGGGCGCCGCGCTCACCGTCACCGGCACCGCCACCTGCGGCGCCAGCAAATGCCTGACCCTGAAGGTTGACAACCTGACCGACTGGAAGCATTACCGCTACAAGATCTTCGACACGGTGATCCCGCTGCGCAACATGCTGTGGAATTCATGATGAGAACAATACGTCGCCGCCCGCTGAACCCAACATCGCTGCGCCAGCGAGGGATATCGCTGCTGTTTGCCCTGATGGCACTGGTCGTCATCGGGTTCGCCGCTGTGGCGCTCACCCGATCTGTGGACACGGGCACCCTCATCATGGGCAACCTCAGTTTCAAGAACGATACCCTGGTGGCCAGCAGCGCGGGAGCGGAGCAGGCCATCACCTGGCTGCAAAACAACATCAGCAGCACCGTGCTTGACGCCGACCAAACGGCCAGCGGTTACTACGCCAGCAGCCGCGACCTGCTTGACCCAACCGGAGGCAAGACCTCGGCTACCGACAAGCGCCCCTTGATCAACTGGGACGGGGCCTGCCAGGGAGCCGCTGCCGGTACCTATGTGAACTGCGACGTGCTTCCCTTCACCGGGACCGCCGTGAACGGCAACAAGATCCAGTGGGTCATCACGCGCCTGTGCGACACCACCGGTGTACCCGGCGGCTCCAATCTTTGCATCCGCCCCGCCACAGCCACCACCTCAACGACCAGCGAACGCGGCGAACTGACATCCGGTGGACGGATCAGCAGCGCCGTGGCCAGCCCCTTCTACCGAATCATCGTTCGCGTCGAAGGGCCCCGCAACACTGTCAGCTATACCGAAACGATGCTGCATTTCTGACGGGCATGAGCCGCATTGAAAGTCATCCTATGAAACTCTCAGACCTTCTCCCTGCAAAAGCTGCATCGCAGCGCTTCATTCTGGCAATGTTCGGGGCGCTGGCGCTTGGCGCCGCGCATGCCGCGAGCACTGACATCGGGACCGCCCCGTTGTTCACGTCCTCCAACAACTCGGTCAAGCCGAACATCATGTTCATCCTCGATGACTCGGGGAGTATGGGCTATGACTATCTTCCCATCGGCTTCGGCAGCACCACGTACGGCCGGAAATCCTCGCAGTGCAACGGCGTGGCCTACAACCCCAGTATCGTCTATGACCTGCCTGTGGACGCGACCGGCACTGCCTTAACGGCGGCCAGCCTGAGCTTCATCACCCCCGACCCGATCACGCAGACCAGCAGCACCAAGCGCAACCTGTCGGGGACCATCACGATCCCGGCCTCGGCCAGCGGCAACATCACCGTCACCGTGACCGACGGCAGCCGCCAGTCGAACTGGTACGCCGTGGACAAGACCGTCACGATTTTCCAGAACGGCGACAGCAGCCGCTACATAGTGGGCGACGTGGTGAGCTGGAACAAAACCACAGGCGTGCTGGTGCTCGATCTGGGCACCGGCGGCTCCGTGCAAGGCTCCGGCACGCTGAGCCCCGCCAAGATCGCCGACGGGCAGCCGAAGTCGGCCAAGTATTACAGGTACACCGGAACCTACCCACGCCTGTCTTTCACTTACAACTCATCGGGTGTCATCACCACCACCAACTTTTACCAGGAATGCAACAGCGTCGTGGGTTCGACGCCCGGAAGCCCGGTATTCACCGAGGTCACGGTAACCTCCCTGTCGGCTGAGGCCCAGAACTACGCCAACTGGTCGGTGTACTACAGCACCCGGATGAACATGATGAAGTCCGGGATCAGCCGGGCTTTCAAGGGAGCGGACAGCCGTTACCGCATAGGCTACAGCACCATCAACGAAAAGACCGCCACCGCAGGCAGCGACTTCCTCAACATTGCCGATTTCGACGCCACCCAGAAATCGTCGTTCTACACCGCTTTTAACGCCGCCACGCCCGGCAGCACTACGCCGCTGCGCGGCGCCCTGTCCAAGGCAGGGCAGTACTTCGCCAATAAAGCCCAAGGCCAGACAGCCGATCCGGTCCAGTACTCCTGCCAGAGAAACTTCACGATCCTGTCCACGGACGGCTACTGGAACACCGGCGACGAAAGCACATCTGCGCCCCTGTACGGCCCCTACCAGCTCGACAATGCGACCGCAGTGGGCAACCAGGACGGCTCGCGCACTCTGCGACCCATGTTTGACGGCACCAGCATCGCCAACACCACGACCGAAACATGGACCACCACGGTGACCACCGTCAGCACCGCCGCCACGCCCAAGACGACGGTGTCCACCGTGACGAACAGCACGACGACCTCTACACCGATCGCGGGAGAAAATAGCTTCACCTATGACGTGGTGAAGACGGTGAATGCCCCCTTCAGCAGCAGCAGCTTCAAACTTCCGGCTATAAGTGCGAGTTGCCCAGCAGCGGGGGGCGGCCCTTGCACCATCACCGTGGTCACGTCTACAGCTCATGGGCTCATTGCAGGCGACCCCGTGACGATCGCCGGGGGAGGTGTCGCCGCTTATCGAGGAACCTACACGGTGAACTCAGTCATCTCCGCCACATCCTTCACCTACAAAGTGGCGAGCCGGCCTACCAGCGACGGAAGCGGTACGTACACGGTGAGCCTTGGCTCATTCAGTTGCCCCGCGGGACAGGGCCGAGGGGTGCGGCAGTTCACCCAGACACGCGACAAATTGAGCAACTAGATCTCCACCACCGTTAACACGACCACCACCAACTCGGTCCAGACGGTGGTGACCACCAAACTGGACAGGACACCCAAGACTCGCACGATCCAGGAGGTCGATGGCGTGATCATTTCCGACAACACGGTGTCGGGCACCCTGACCACAAGCAGCAGCAGCACGACCACAACCACTACCTCGACTCCGGTCAACTCGTCCAGCGGCCCCGTTATCACAGCCGGCGCCAATACATTCACCGCCTGGGTCACCACACCGGGAAGCGCCGTTGTGGCCACCGTCGGCACTTGTACGTCGACCGATCCGGCCGATTCCACGCCGCCGACAGCAGGGACGATCACGACCACCGCATTCAACACCCCGGCCGCGCCGATCAACGCCGGCCCCACCACGACATCCGGAACGACCACCACCACCGTGGCGACTCCCACAAGCGTAGACGGCACCAAGACATCGTCGGTTTCAAGTGTCACCACGGGGGGCGTGTCGAACTCGCTGGCCGACGTGGCAGCCTACTACTACAAGACCGACCTGAGAGACTCGGGCCTGAGCAACTGCACCGGCGCGCTGGGTAGCGATGTCTGCACAAACAACGTCCCTGGTTCCACGGCCAGTGCCGCCCGCTCTTACGGCGACGCCGCGGCATGGCAGCACATGACCACCTTCACGCTCGGTTTGGGCGTGGGCGGCACCTTGAACTTCAACCCCAACTACCTGACGGAAACCTCGGGTGACTTCTTCCAGATCACCAACGGTGGCAAGGACTGGCCCATCCCCGGCTCTAGCAAGAGTGCTGAAAATACCGACGACCTCTGGCATGCCGCCGTCAATGGCCGAGGCCAGTACTTCAGTGCCGGCGACCCCACCAGCCTGGCGGCAAGCCTGAGCGGGGCGCTGGACTCGATCAAGGCCATCACGGGCGCGGCCTCCGCAGCGTCTACCAGTTCGCTGCAGCCGGTAGAGGGCGACAACGACATCTACGTGGCCCAGTTCACCTCGGTGAAATGGATTGGCGACGTGCTGTCTTACAAGATCGATCCCCAGAACGGCACGGTCTCGACCACCCCCACCTGGTCGGCCAAGACCCAGCTGGACGCCATGGCCACTGCTTCGCGCAAAATTTACTATCCCAACCCATCCGGTGCGGCCACCTTGCGAAGCTTCACCTATGCGAACCTGACCACGGACGCCTACAACGCCAACTTCGACAATTTCTGCACGAAGACCGGCGCCGGCGGCTCATCCACCCCTGCGCAATGCGCCACGCTCAGCGCGGGCGACCTGACCCTCGCCAACTCGGGTTCCAACCTGGTGTCCTACTTGCGCGGTGACCAGACCAAAGCGTACTATCGCCCCCGGGACGCCGTGCTGGGCGACGTCATCAACGCATCCCCCTTGTTCATCGGCAAGCCGGGCTTCAAGTACACCGAAAACAGCTACGCCACTTTCGCCGCGACGCCGCGATCCGCGGCCGTGCTGGTCGCCGCGAATGACGGCATGCTGCACGCCCTGGACCGGACCACCGGCAATGAGCTGTGGGCCTACGTTCCGTCTTTCGTAATACCCAACCTGTACAAGCTGGCCGATACCAGCTACGGTAACAACCACTCCTACTTCGTCGACGGCTCACCGCAGATGGGGGACATCTTCGTAAGCGGAACAGGAGGCGGATGGAAAACCATCGTCGTCGGCGGCCTCAATGGCGGCGGCCGGGGCTACTACGCGCTGGATGTGACGGACCCCTCCGCGCCCAAGCTCCTGTGGGAATTCCGTAACGACGACCTGGGTCTGTCCTTCGGCAACCCCATCATCACCAAGCGTGCAGACGGCACTTGGGTAGTCGTGTTCACCTCGGGTTACAACAACATCAGCCCAGGCGACGGCAACGGCCACCTGTTCGTGTTGGATGCCAACACCGGCGCCGTCATCATGAATGTCAACACCTACACCACCGGAACCACGCCGGCCGGCTCCAGCACCGCGCCCAGCGGCCTGGCCAAGCTCAATGCCTGGGTCGATACGGTGGAAAGCAACCAGGCCAAGCGTTTCTACGCGGGCGACCTGCTGGGCAACCTGTGGCGCTTCGATCTCGACAGCAACGCGCAACCCAACCAGGCAGCGCTTCGTCTGGCCGAACTGAAGCTCAACTCCACCACGCCGCAAAGCATCACGGTGAAACCGGCATTGGCCGAGATCAACTACAACGGCACCAGGTACCCGGTGGTCTATGTCACCACGGGCCGCTACCTCGGCACTTCGGATGTGGCCAACACCTCGGTCCAGTCCATCTACGCGATCAAGGACCCGTTGACCAACGCCCCGTATGGCGATGTCCGCTCGGGGAGTGATCTGATCACGCAAACGCTGACCGTCACGACAGACGCGAATGGAGTTCCTGGCCGCGCCGTCTCAGCCCAGCCGGTGAACTGGGCCTCCAAGGGCGGCTGGCGCGCCGACTTCCCGGTGGGGGGCGAGCGCACCAACGTAGACCCGAAAATCACCCTGAATACGCTGAACATCGGCACCAATCTGCCCAGCAGTGACGCCTGCACCGTGGGCGGGGCTTCATTCTTCTACGGGTTCGACGTCGCGACGGGTGCGGCCGCGTCGGGCACGGCCTCGGTGGGCGCCTATGTGGGCAACGTGCTGATCCAAGGCCTGACCTCCGTGCAGCTGACCAACAGCAACGGCACCCCCGGCAGCATCGTGACGATCATCACGCGAAGCGATGCGACGCTGCAGACCCAGCTCAGCTCCACCCCAGCGTCGTCGGCCAACCTGCGGCGCACCTCGTGGCGTGAACTGGTTGACTGATGTGCTTGCCTGCCGGCCGTTCGTACTGGACAGTCGTGCTGGTCGTCACGCTGGCGCATGCCGGCGCGCTATGGCGGCTGACTGAAAGCTCGCCGCGCTTGCTGCGCGAGCGGCCTGATGGTGCGGTCATTCATGTCTGGCAACTCGTGCCCGCCATCCCGTCACAACCGGCGGAACCGGTGGAACCGGCGAGCCCCGATACCGCCTCCGGCATCCGGAGTGAGGAATCCGCCGCCTCCACCCCGGTAGAAACGCAGGGCTCGAAGCCTCAGGCACCGCCCCCCGCCCTTGCCGAGACACCGCTGCAAGCCACTGCGGTGCCGAAAGCCGCTCCGGCTCCGCAAGCCACACCAGCGCCGAAGGATGCCGTCGAGGAAGCCTTTGCCAACTACTTGCCTCGTAGCCGGTTGACCGTTCCCCCGCAGCCGCGTACGGCGGTGGAAGTCCCATTTCCCAAAGGCGTGGAGGGCATCGTCAGGCTGAAGGTGCAGGTGGACCTGTTCATCGATGAGTTCGGGACCGTGCGCCGCGTGCGCATGGAGAACCTGGGCAATCTGCATCCCGCGTTCTCCCAGGCCGTGCTGGACACTTTCATGCCCGTTAAATTCAGCCCAGGGAAGGTCGATGCCGTTGCGGTACCCTCTCAATTGCGCATTGAAGTGGAATTTGTCGCCAGCAACGCAGACCGCTAAGGCCATGAGCTCTCCAAACCTGAATTTTTCGCCGCCTTTCATGCAACAGACGCTGGCACTGGCACACAAGGCGGCCGGCCTGTCGGAGCCCAACCCGCGGGTCGGCTGCGTCATCGTCTCCGCCGATGGCACCCAGGTACTCGCCCAAGGGCATACCCAGCGCGCCGGTGGCCCGCACGCGGAGATCATGGCGCTGAAAGATGCGGCCGACCGTGGCCATTCGGTTCACGGCGCCACGGCCTATGTAACGCTCGAACCCTGCTCCCACCACGGCCGCACCGGCCCCTGCTGCGATGCGTTGATCGCTGCCGGCATCAAGAAGGTTGTCGCTTCCATTGCAGACCCCAACCCCCTGGTTTCAGGGCAAGGGTTTGAACGCCTGCGTGCGGCCGGGGTCGAGGTGGAAGTGGGTCCGGGGGCTGCGGAATCCAGGGAACTCAATATAGGTTTCTTTAGCCGCATGGTTCGCAAAACGCCCTGGGTACGCATGAAGATCGCCACTTCGCTGGACGGCACAGCCGCCTTGTCCAACGGCCAAAGCCAGTGGATCACTTCGCCAGAGGCGCGGGCAGACGGCCATGCCTGGCGTGCCCGGGCCTCGGCCCTACTGACAGGCATTGGCACCGTGCTTGAAGACGATCCGCAATTGGATGTCCGGCTGGTCGACACCCCCCGGCAGCCCTGTCGCGTCATCGTCGACAGCCTGCTGCAAACGCCGGTGGACGCCAAAATCTTCCAGGCCGGCGGCCCGGTCTGGATTTACACCGCTACGCAGGGGTCGCCCAGTGAGGCGGCCTTGATCGCCAAAGGCGCCACGGTCACGTTCTTACCCGATGCCCGTGGCAAAGTGGACCTGGCCGCCATGATGAAAGACCTCGCCCGGCGCGAAATTAATGAGTTGCACGTCGAGGCCGGCAGCAAGCTCAATGGCTCGCTGATCCGGGAAGGCCTGGTGGATGAGGTCCTGGTCTATCTCGCACCCAAACTCCTCGGACCCGGCCAGGGCATGGCCGCCATCGGCCCTCTTCAGGCACTCGCAGACGCCGTACCGCTTCAGTTTCACTCGGCAGACCGGGTGGGTGTGGATTTGCGCGTCGTTGCGCGCGTGGCGGGGCGAGACGCGTTTTAGCGCACGCTGGGGCCGGTGCGGGGCTCTGAATCAGGGATTTGGCGCCTCTTTTCCGGCCTTTGGCGCACTTCCCGGCGCCTGCGTGCCATTCCCTGCGAAAATAGGCCCCATGTTTACCGGAATCATTACCGGCATGGGGCGCATCGTCGCCATCCATAGCCTGGGCAGCTCTTCAGACCACGGCAAGCGCCTCACCATCGAGGCGCCTGCGGGTTACCTCGACGACGTGGGCCTGGGGGACAGCATCGCGCTGAACGGCGCCTGCATGACAGCCACCACGCTGGACCTTGCCAACCATCGCTTCACCATCGATATTTCCGCCGAGTCGCTGGCCAAAACCACCGGCCTGGCGCAAACCGGCCCCATCAACCTCGAAAAAGCCCTGCGTGCCCATGACCGGCTGGGCGGCCATATCGTGTCGGGCCATGTCGACGGCATCGGCAGCGTGACGCATTTTGCGCAAGTGGGCGAAAGCTGGGAGCTGCGCATACGCGCCCCGCGCGAGCTGAGCAAATACCTGGCTTACAAAGGCTCCATCACCGTCAACGGTGTCAGCCTGACCGTCAACCGCGTCGTCGACCTGGCTGATGAGGCCGGCGGCAGCGAAATCAGCATCAACCTGATTCCCCACACGGTCGAAAACACCGCACTGGGCCAGCTGGCCGCGGGCTCCGGCGTTAACCTGGAAATCGACCTGATCGCACGTTATGTAGAGCGTATGCTCAACGACCCCCACAAAAACATCAAAGCCTCCTGAACCATGACCACTGCCTCCACTGTCATTTCCCCCGTCGAAGACATCGTTGCCGACATGCGTGCGGGCCGCATGGTCATCCTGATTGACGAGGAAGACCGCGAAAACGAAGGCGACCTGGTCCTGGCGGCCGATCACGTCACGCCCGAGGCCATCAATTTCATGGCGCGCTTTGGCCGCGGCCTGATTTGCCTGACCCTGACCCGTGAGCGCTGCGAGCTGCTGCAGCTGCCGCCCATGGCCACGCGCAACGGCACCAAGCATTCCACCGCCTTCACCGTTTCCATCGAAGCAGCTGAGGGCGTGACGACTGGTATTTCCGCAGCCGACCGCGCCCGCACCGTCCAGGCCGCTGTCGCCAAAAACGCCAAAGTCAGCGACCTCGTCCAGCCCGGCCACATCTTCCCCTTGCAGGCGGTTGACGGCGGCGTGCTGATGCGCGCCGGCCATACCGAAGCCGGTTGCGACCTGGCCGGCATGGCCGGCTGCTCCCCCGCCGCCGTGATCTGCGAGATCATGAAGGACGACGGCACCATGGCACGCCTGCCGGATTTGCTGCTCTTTGCCGCCGAACATGGCCTGAAGATCGGCACCATCGCTGACCTCATTGAGCACCGCAGCCGCAATGACTCTCTGGTGGAAAAAATTGGTTGCCGCACCATTCAAACCGCTTTTGGCGAGTTCACCGCGCACGCTTTCAGGGACAAACCCAGCCAGGGCCTGCACCTGGCCCTTGTGCGGGGCGAATGGTCCCCCGCCGAGGTCGTGGCTGCGCGCGTGCATGAGCCGCTCTCGGTGCTGGATGTCCTGGAGACAGGCCGCCCCATGCACTCGTGGAGCCTGGACCAGAGCCTCAAACACATCGCGGCTGAAGGCAAAGGCGTGGCCGTGCTGCTGAACTGCGGCGAAAGCGCAGCGCAATTGCTGGCCCAGTTTGAAGGCACCGCACGCGCCAGCCAGGCGCCCGAACGCGGCCGCATGGACTTGCGTACCTATGGCGTGGGCGCGCAGATTTTGCGCGAATGCGGCGTGCACCGCATGAACCTGATGGGCAACCCGCGCCGCATGCCCAGCATGACGGGCTATGGCCTTGAGATCGTCGGCTACATCACCAAAGACTGACCGCCCTCCCACCATTTCATCAATTTAAATCTACAAATCAATCAAAAGGGATTCACCGTGTTTGGAGCAGAAAAAGGCACCGCCGACAAACTGGACGGCAGAAAACTTTCCATCGGCATCGTGCAGGCGCGGTTCAATGAAAGCATTACCAACGCCCTGGCCGAAGCCTGCAAGCACGAGCTTGCGGCCCTGGGTGTGCACGAAGACAACATCCGCCACATCCTGGTGCCCGGCGCACTGGAAGTACCCTGCGCGCTGCAGGCTCTGGCCGAAAGCGACAAGTACGACGCCCTGATCGCACTGGGCTGCATCATTCGCGGCGAGACCTATCACTTCGAGCTGGTCGCCAATGAAAGCGGCGCCGCCGTCACGCGCCTGGCGCTGGACTACCAGCTGCCGATCGCCAACGCCATCCTGACGACTGAAAACGTGACGCAAGCAGAAGCCCGCCAGGTTGAAAAAGGCCGTGACGCCGCCCGCGTGGCCGTCGAAATGGCCAACCTGATCAATGAAATTGCCTGAGCTTTTTTTCAGCTCTCACACCTCTAACCTGACTGGCATTTTTCATGGCTGATCCCATCATCAAACCCAAACGCCCTCCCCAAACCCGCACCGGCCTGACCGACACGGGCGTGAAGAAAGCGGCCGACAAATCAGCGCGCACCCGCGCCCGCGAATTCGCCCTGCAGGCGCTTTACCAGCACTTGGTGGGCCGCAACGAAGCCGACTCGATTGATGCCTTTACCCGCGACCTGGTGGGTTTTCACAAGGCCGACTCCGCCCACTACGACGCCCTGCTGCGCGGCTGCATTGAAGACGCAAAAACGCTGGACGCGCACATCACCCCTCTGCTGGACCGGCCCATGGCCGAGATCTCGCCCATCGAGCACGCCGTGCTGTGGATAGGCGCCTATGAATTCACCCACTGCCTGGACGTGCCCTGGCGCGTTGTCATCAACGAATGCATTGAGCTTGCCAAAGCCTTCGGCGGCACCGACGGCCACAAATACGTCAACGGCGTGTTGAACAAGATGGCCCCCACCCTTCGCGGCGCTGAAGTGGCCGCCGACAAATCCAGGCAAGCCCCGGCGTGAAGGGCCGGCCATGAAGATCGCGCAGCGGGCTCAGCGCATTGAGCCGTTTTATGTCATGGAAGTGGCCAAGGCCGCTTCGGCACTGGCCCAGGAATTTGCCCACAGCGACAAGCCGATGATTTTCCTGAACATCGGCGAGCCGGACTTCACCGCGCCGCCGCTGGTGCAACAAGCTGCAGCACGCGCCATCGAACATGGCACGACCCAATACACCCAGGCTACCGGCCTGCCCGCCCTGCGCGAACACATCAGCGCCTGGTATGCCTCGCGCTTTGGTGCGCAGGTCGCGCCAAGCCGCATCATCATCACGGCGGGCGCGTCGGCCGCGCTCCAGCTGGCCTGCCTGGCACTGATCGAGGCGGGCGACGAAATCCTGATGCCCGACCCCAGCTATCCCTGCAACCGCCATTTCGTCAGCGCGGCGGAAGGCCAGGCGGTGCTGGTGCCCACCACGGCGGACGAGCGCTTTCAGCTCACCCGTGAAAAGGTCGAAGCCGCGTGGAATCCCAAGACGCGCGGCGTCCTCCTCGCTTCACCATCCAACCCGACAGGCACGTCGATTGCACCCGAAGAGCTGCAGCGCATCCACGAGTTTGTGCACAGCCGCGGCGGCATCACCTTGATCGACGAGATCTACCTGGGCCTGAGCTACGAAGAGCATTTCGGGCACTCGGCGCTGGCCATGCCTGGCGAGCTGGGCCAAAGCGTCATCAGCATCAACAGCTTCAGCAAATACTTCAACATGACCGGCTGGCGGCTGGGCTGGCTGGTCGTGCCCGAAGCCCTCGCGCCGGTGATCGAACGCATTGCGCAGAATCTTTTCATCTGTGCCAGCACCGTGGCCCAGCATGCCGCCCTCGCCTGCTTTGAAGCCCAAAGCCTGCAGGAATACGAACGCCGGCGCGCCGAGTTCAAGGCGCGCCGCGACTACTTCATTCCTGAGCTGAACCGCCTGGGCCTCACGGTGCCGGTGATGCCGGACGGAGCCTTCTACGCCTACGCCGATTGCACCGAAGCCGCAAAGCGCCTGGGCGTGAGCGGCAGTTGGGATTTCGCCTTTGAACTGATGAAGCGCGCCCATCTGGCCGTCACGCCTGGCCGGGATTTCGGACAAGCCGCGCCCGAGAAATTCATCCGCTTTTCCACAGCCAACTCCATGGCACAACTGCAGGAGGCCGTGTCCCGGCTCAAGGCGGTGCTGGCATGAATGCAGGCGAGCAGGTTTTCAGCTGGCCCCTGCGGGTCTACTGGGAAGACACTGACGCCGGCGGCATTGTCTTTTACGCGAACTACCTGAAATTTTTTGAACGTTCGCGCACCGAATGGCTCAGATCATTGGGTATTGAACAGCAGCGCCTGCGGGAAAGCACCGGCGGCATTTTTGTGGTGGCCGAAACCAGCATCCGCTACCATCGCTCTGCCCGCCTGGATGATGAACTGATTGTTACGGCGGCTCTGGCCGAATCGGGCCGGGCGTCCATGATAATCAAGCAGCAGGCGCTATTAAAAACAGAGCAGACGGCAGAAAATTCCACGGTGCTACTCTGCGAAGGCACGATACGGATTGGCTGGGTCGATGCCGCAACCCTGCAGCCCCAACGCATTCCTGCTTCCATTCTTGACAGCCTAAAAACGTGAGTAAAGCTTCAATATGAATCAAGACCTCTCCATCGTCAGCCTCATCCTCAATGCCAGCTGGGTGGTGCAGGCCGTGGTGGCGCTGCTGGTTGGCGTCTCCATTGCCAGCTGGGCAGCGATCTTCCGCAAGATCATTGCGCTCAAAAAAGTGCAAAAACTCAATGACGAATTCGACCGTGAATTCTGGTCAGGCACCAGCTTGAACGACCTGTTTGCCGGCGCCGCACAAAACGCCAAGCACTCGGGCCCTATGGAGCGGATTTTTGCCAGCGGCATGCGTGAATTCCAGAAGCTGCGCGAGCGCCACATCACCGACCCCGGCACCCTGCTGGACGGCGCGCGCCGTGCCATGCGCGCCAGCTACCAGCGTGAACTGGACGCCATTGAAGCCAACCTTTCCTTCCTGGCCACCGTCGGCTCGGTATCGCCGTATGTGGGCCTGTTCGGCACGGTGTGGGGCATCATGCACGCCTTCACCGGCCTGGCGGCGCTTGAACAAGTCACGCTCGCCACCGTAGCGCCCGGCATTGCCGAAGCGCTGGTGGCTACCGCCATTGGCCTTTTCGCAGCCATTCCTGCCGTCGTAGCCTACAACCGCTTTTCGCACGACATCGACCGCGTGGCCAACCGTCTTGAAACCTTTATCGAAGAGTTCTCCAACATCCTGCAGCGCAACCTGGGCGCCCAGTCGCCTTCAGGTCATTGACCGGTAGGAGACCGCCATGCCAGCAGTCAACTCCCGCCGCGGCCGCAACCGGCGCACCATCAGTGAGATCAACATGGTGCCGTTTATCGACGTCATGCTGGTGCTGCTCATCATCTTCATGGTGACGGCTCCGCTGATCACACCCAGCATGATCGCGCTGCCCAAGGTCGGCAAGGCGCCCAGCCAACCGCAGAACCCGGTGCAGATCCTGATCAGCAAGGACGAAACCGTGCAGATCAAGATCAAGACCGACAGCGTGCCCAGCAATGTGCGCAACGTGGCAGCCGACATCGCGCGGCTGGAGCCGGCCGTGAAAGCTGACGGCGCGCAAGCCGTGCCTGTGGTCATCAGCGCCGACAAGTCCATCAAGTACGAGACCGTGGTCCAGGTGATGGACAACCTGCAAAAAGCCGGTGTGTCGCGTGTCGGCCTTTCGGTGCAAACCGGCGGCAAGTAGCCGCCAGGCCCAAGCAGAGTTCGCCATGCCCAGCGCCGCAGACCGCCTCGAATTTGGCCCGCCCCGGGACTCGGGTTCGGTGCGCGCATTCGGGCTGGCCCTGCTGGCTCACCTGCTGCTCATGGCCGCGCTGACCTGGGGCATCAACTGGAAGCGCACCGACAAGGCCGCTTCCTTCGAGGCCGAGATCTGGTCCAGCGTGCCGGAAACCGCAGCGCCGAAACTGATTGAAGCGCCCACCGCGCCACCGCCCCCGCCTTCGCGCCCCGCGCCAGAAGTCACACCGCCGCCGCCCGCGCCCAAGGTCGACATCGCACTGGAGCAGGAGAAAAAACGCAAGCTGCTGCAGCAACAAAAAGAAGAGGCCGAAAACCAGCGGCAGGCAAAGCTCAAGGCCGAGCAGCAGGCGAAGAAGGACAAAGAACTGAAAGACCTGAAGGCCAAGGAAGAACTTGCCAAGCGCAAGGCCGCCGAAGACGCCAAGAAGGTCGAAGCGAAAAAGCAGGACGCCAAAGAAGACGAGAAGCAAAAGCAGGCCGATGCGGCAGCGAAGAAGCAGCGCCAGGAGGCGCTTAACCGCATGATGGGCCTGGCCGGCGCCACCGGCGGCGCGACTGCAACAGGCACGGCGCAAAAGGCCAGCGGTCCGTCGGCAAATTACAAAGCGCGACTGGCTGCTTTGTTCAAGCGCAACATCGTATTTGCAAACCCTGAAGGGATTCAGGGCAATCCGAAAGCCGTCGTCCAGGTGAAAGTCTCTTCAACAGGACTTATCATGGGTTCGAAGCTAAGCAAATCGAGCGGTGTGCCCGCTTGGGACGACGCCGTCCTCCGGGCTGTGGAAAAAGCGGAGCGCATACCTCCAGATGAAAACGGCAAAGTGATCACAGACTTTCCCGTTGAATTCGGCCCCAAAGACTAATCGCTATAGTTTTTATAGCTAGCTCCCCAGGTTTCGTCTAGGCTAGAGCCCGATTTCACTCATAAACGATCTGCACCAGCCCACGGTCGGCCTGCGCCATCCAGCTGGCCAAGGCCGCATCTGTCGGGAAGAATTTGGCGGCTTCACCCAACTGAAGCTCGGCGGTGGCGCCGCCCACGCCGTTTTGCCGGCGCAAACTGAGACGCACCGGCAGGCCGCGAACGAGTTCGCCCTGGTCTGACATTTCGCGCTTAGGCGGAAAGTCCCGCACCAGCCGTGAAATGTCCGGCGCCGTGCCGTTGACCGCCACCCGCAAATACTTGCCGAACTTGCAGCGCGCGGTTTCCAGGTCCCACACCTGCGTGACCTTGAAGCGGCGGCCAAAGCGCTCGGATGCGCCTTGCAGCGTGCCCTGCACGATGACCAATTCGTCGTCCTTGAGCAGGTTGCGGTTGGCGTTGAAGGTCGCTTCATCCACAGATGCTTCGAGCACGTCGGTCTTGTCGTCGAGCTTGAAAATGATCAGCTTGCCGCGGTTGCCGTTGATCACACGCAGGTCGCTGAGGATCGCAGCCAGCAGCTGCGGCTCGCGCGAGTCGATCAAGTCTTCGATCTTGCGTTTGGCAAACTGCCGCACTTCGGTTTCCACTTCGTCAAACAAGTGGCCCGAGAGGTAAAAGCCGATCGCGGTTTTCTCTTGCACTAGGCGCGCCTTCACGCCGAAAGGCATGGCCTCGACCAGCGCCGGCTCCTGCGTGCTGGCCGCGTGCGAGTCGGACATGTCGAACAGCCCGCCCTGGTTGGCGTTGGCTTCCGTCGCCACGGCAAATTCAAACGCACGGTCTACTGATGCCAGCAGCGAGGCGCGGTTGAGCTGCAGGTTGTCAAACGCGCCGCCCCTGATGAGCGCCTCGACCGTGCGCTTGTTCAGGCGGCTGCGGTCCACGCGCACGCAAAAATCGTAGAGCGAGGTGAAGGGGCCGCCTTCTTTGCGCGCGGCCACGATGGCGGCAATCGCCTGCTGGCCGGTGCCCTTGATCGCGCCCAGGCCGTAGCGCACCGAAGTCGCGCTGATGGGCTCAAAGCGGTAGTCGCCGCGGTTGATGTCGGGCGACTCGAACTCGATGCCCATCTTCTGCGCATCGCCGAACAAGACCTTGAGCTTGTCGGTGTCGTCCATTTCCACCGTCATATTGGCGGCGAAGAATTCTGCCGTGTAGTGCACCTTGAGCCAGGCCGTGTGATAGGCCAGCAGTGCGTAAGCGGCGGAGTGCGACTTGTTGAAGCCGTAGCCCGCGAACTTTTCCATCAGGTCGAAAACCTCGTCGGCCTTTTCCTCGCTGAGGCCGCCCTCGCCCGCACCCTTGCGGAAGATCGCTCGCTGGGCATCCATCTCTTCTTTTTTCTTCTTGCCCATGGCACGGCGCAGCAAGTCGGCGCCGCCCAGCGAGTAACCGCCTAGGATCTGTGCGGTCTGCATCACCTGCTCCTGGTAGACCATGATGCCGTAGGTCTCTTCCAGGATGGCCTTGACGCGCGGGTCCGGGTACTCGGGCACTTCCTTGCCCTGTTTGCGCGCGATGTAGGTCGGGATCAGCTCCATCGGCCCCGGCCGGTAGAGCGCATTCATGGCGATCAAATCTTCCAGGCGGTCCGGCTTGGCGTCTTTGAGCATGCGCTGCATGCCGATACTTTCAAACTGGAACACGGCTTCGGTCTGCCCCCGGCCGAAAAGCTCGTAAACCTTGCGGTCGTTGAGCGGCAGGTCTTCAAACTTGAAGTCCTTTTGCGCCGGGTGGCGCGCGATGATGAACTCCCGTGCGATTTCCAGGATGGTCAGGGTCGCAAGGCCCAAAAAGTCGAACTTGACCAGGCCGATGGCCTCCACGTCGTCTTTGTCGAACTGGCTCACCGCCGAGTTGCTACCGGGCTGCGCGTAGAGAGGGCAAAAGTCGGTCAGCCTGCTGGGCGCGATCAACACACCCCCGGCGTGCATGCCGACGTTGCGGGTGAGTCCTTCGAGCTTTTGCGCCAGTTCCAGCAGCGTGCGAACGTCTTCTTCCTTGCGCTCGCGCTCGGCCAGGATGGGCTCCTGCTCTTTCGCCTGCTCAATCGTGATGTGCTGGCCCGGCTTGTTGGGAATCAGCTTGGAGATGCCGTCGCAAAAGCCATAAGGAAAGTCGAGCACGCGGCCCACGTCGCGGATGGCGGCACGCGCCGCCATGGTGCCAAAGGTCACGATCTGGCTCACGGCTTCCTTGCCGTATTTGTCTTTCACGTAGTCAATCACGCGGTCGCGGTTGCTCTGGCAAAAGTCGATGTCGAAGTCGGGCATGGACACCCGCTCCGGATTCAAAAATCGCTCAAACAGCAGGTTGTACTGCAGCGGGTCCAGGTCGGTGATCTTGAGCGAATAAGCCACCAGCGAGCCCGCACCCGAGCCCCGGCCCGGGCCGACCGGGCAGCCGTTGTTCTTGGCCCAGTTGATGAAGTCGCCCACGATCAGGAAGTAGCCCGGGAAACCCATCTTCAGGATGGTGTTGATCTCGAACTCCAGCCGCGCCACATATTCCGGCCGCTTCTGGTCGCGCACCGCCGCATCGCGGTACAGATGCGCCAGCCTCTCTTCCAGCCCTTCAAACGAGGCATGGCGGAAGTAGGCGTCAATCGGCATGCGTACGCCATTGACTTCTGGCGTGGGGTAGTCGGGCAGCATGGGCTTGCCCAGCTCCAGCGTGAGGTTACAGCGCCGGGCGATCTCCAGCGTGTTGGCCAGGGCGGTCGGCACGTCGGCAAAAAGCTCGGCCATCTGCGCGCTGGACTTGAAGTACTGCTCACGTGTGAACTTGCGCACGCGCCGCGAATTGCCCAGGATTTCACCTTCAGAGATGCAAACGCGCGCTTCGTGCGCTTCGTAGTCCTCGTAGGTCAAAAACTGCACGGGGTGCGTGGCCACCACCGGCAGCTTGAGCCGCGCCGCCAGCTGCACGGCGGCCGTGACATGGCGCTCGTCGTCGGGCCGCTGGGCGCGCTGCAGTTCCAGGTAAAAGCGATGAGGGAAAAGGCCCGCGAAGTACAAGGCACACTCCACAGCGCGGGCGTTGTCGCCCTGCACCAGCGCCTGGCCTACAGCCCCACCCTGCGCGCCTGACAAAGCAATCAGGCCTTCATTGAGTTCCTGCAGCCATTCAAGCTTGACCACCGCCTGGTCGCGCACCACGTTTCTGGTCCATGCGCGTGTGATGATTTCAGAGAGATTGAGGTAGCCCTGGCGGCTTTGCACCAGCAGCAGCAGGCGGGCAGCGGGCGCGCCGGCGTCTTTGCCGGGTACTTGCACCCAGAGATCGGCGCCTATGAGCGGCTTGACGCCGGCTCCGCGGGTTTCCTTGTAGAACTTGACGGTGCCGAACAGGTTGGAGAGGTCGGTGATGGCCAATGCAGGCTGCTGGTCTGCCGCGGCGGCGGCCACGACTTCATCGATGCGGTTGGTGCCGTCGACGACTGAAAATTCGGTGTGAAGGCGCAAATGAACAAACATAAAGGCCATTTTAGGGCCGAGGCTGTCCGCTGAGGGGCCGCAGCCCGGCGCAGGGACTTGCATGCCTGCCTACAATCAAACGCATCATGCAAATCCTGAACATTGCCGCCTACAAATTCGTCGCATTGGCCCAGCCTGCGGCGCTGCGGGACAGCATCGCGCAGGCCCTGCAACAGCGCGCCATCAAGGGCACCGTGCTGCTGGCAGAAGAAGGCATCAACCTCTTCCTGGCAGGCCCCGCCACCGATATTCATGATTTTTTGGCATGGTTAAAGCAGGACACCCGTTTTGCCGACTTGCAAACCAAGGAAAGCTGGTCGGGCGCGCAGCCTTTTCGCAAGCTGCTGGTGAAGGTCAAGCCGGAGATCATCCGCATGAACCACCCCGCCATTCAGCCCGCCGCGGGCCGTGCGCCAGCCGTACACGCCGCCACGCTCAAGCGCTGGCTGGACACGGGGCATGACGATACCGGCCGCCCGGTGGTCATGCTGGACACGCGCAATGACTTCGAGGTGGACGTCGGCACCTTCAAGAACACCATCGACTGGCGCATCAGCAAGTTCACCGAATTTCCTGAAGCCCTGTTGAGCCACCGGCAGGAACTGGCGGGCAAAACCGTGGTGAGTTTTTGCACCGGCGGCATCCGTTGCGAAAAGGCCGCGATTTTCATGCGTGAAGCTGGCGTCGACAACGTTTTCCAGCTTGAGGGCGGCATCCTCAAGTACTTCGAAGAAAGCGGACATGCGCATTTTGAGGGCGAATGTTTTGTCTTTGACGAGCGCCGCGCACTGGACCCTGCCCTCAAGCCCCAGGTCAGCCCAACGCCCAAGCCGCCGGGCCCCAATCCTTCCGGCCGCAGGCACGCGGCAGTCGAGGTCTTGTCTGACAGCTGAGACCGCTGTGCCATGCGAAGCTTTTTGAACTGTTCGCCAAGCGTCCTTCCCATCTTCAGCCAGCCGCCGCCCCCCCCCCTACGGCATTCACACGGTAGCCACCATGCCCACAGAATCATCCCATTCGCGCATTCCCGCCGCCAATGCTCGTCCATCCGCCCTGGCCGCACGCTTCACCGCGGTGCGCCAGCAAACCGAGACTTTGATCAAACCGCTCAGTCCCGAAGACTGCCAGCTGCAGTCCATGCCGGACGCCAGCCCCGCAAAATGGCATCTGGCGCACCTGACCTGGTTCTTCGAGACCTTCATCCTGGAGCGCTTTGAGCCCGGCTTCACGCCCTTCGACGCCAGCTTTCGTGTGCTGTTCAACAGCTACTACAACGGCGTCGGCGACAAATACCCCCGGCCCAAGCGCGGCCTGATCAGCCGGCCCTCGCTGGACGATGTGCTGGCCTACCGCGCGCAGGTCAACCAGCGCATGCTGGACGTGATGGCGCGGGTCGAGTCCGGCGCCGATGCTGCGCAGCAGCGCGAACTGACTGACCTGGTCACCCTGGGCTTGCACCATGAGCAGCAGCACCAGGAATTGCTGCTGACAGACATCAAGCATGCACTGTCGTTTAATCCCGCGCGGCCGGCCTATGCGAGCCGCTGGCCCCTGGCAGGCATTCATCCGCAGCCGGTCAACTGGCTACGCCACGAAGCCGGCCTGGTGGAACATGGGTTTGACTTGGTGCGCGACGGAGAATTTGCCTTTGACAACGAAACGCCCCGCCACAAGGCCTATGTGGCGGCCTTCGAGCTGGCCAGCCGGCCTGTGACCAACGGCGAGCTCATGGCTTTCATCGCCGACAAGGGATACCAGCGGCCCGAGCTCTGGCTGTCCATGGGCTGGGACTGGGTGGTGGAAAACAAGGTCAGCCTGCCCTTTTACTGGCAGGCCCCTGAGGGACACGAAGGCAGTTACCAGCACTTCACGCTGCAAGGCCTGATCGACGTGGACCCGCACACGCCGGCCTGCCACCTCAGCTACTTTGAAGCCGACGCTTTCGCGCGTTGGTCAGGTGCACGTCTGCCCACCGAATTCGAGTGGGAACTCGCGGCGCGCAGCGTTGCGGCCAGCCCGGCGCCGCAGGGAAATTTTGTGGAGAAAGCCGCCTACCACCCGCTGCCGCAACAGGAAAGCAGCCATGGTGTGCCCGCGCAGATGTTTGGCGATGTCTGGGAGTGGACTCAGTCGAACTACAACCCCTACCCCGGCTACAAGCCCTGGGAAGGCCTGGTGGGCGAGTACAACGGCAAGTTCATGTGCAACCAGTTTGTGCTGCGCGGAGGCTCTTGCGCGACGCCGCAAAGCCACATACGTGCCAGCTACCGCAATTTCTTTCCGCCCGATGCACGCTGGCAATTCACCGGCTTGCGGCTGGCACGCGACCTGCCGCAGTGAAATAGTTAATCGCGCAACACGCCCAACACGTCGGAGTTGAACTCGCGGTTGTAGAGGATCAGGACGACGATGGCGGTTGCCAGGGCAAAGGCCAAGGTCGAGAAGAACCAGGCCATGATGGCGAAGCTGAAGTAATAGCCGCGCAGCCCATCGTTAAAGGTCTCGGCCGCCAGGCCCACCATGCGGCTGGCACGCGTGGCGAAAGCCTCGCGGTCAAATTTGCCCACTTCAAATTCCTGCGGCGACGGCATCGAGCCAATAAGCAGCGCCACAAAGGTGTACTGCCGCATCGACCAGCTGAAGCGGAAAAAGGCGTAGACAAACACGCCCACCATCATCAGCACCTTGAGGTCAAAAATCAGCACCGAGGTGCGCACGGCAAACGGAATCTCGCGCACCAGCTCGGCGGCCTTGTCGGTGGTGCCCAGCAGGGCGAACAAGCCACCGATGATGATGATCGTGGTCGACGAGAAAAAAGCCGGGGTGCTCGAAAGGTTCTGCGTGATGATGCCGTCGATCACCCGCGGGTCACGCGACGTGGCCTGAAGCAGCCAGTAGTGCCGGTAGCGGTTGGTGGTGAGCAGCAGAGACGACCGTTTGACGCCGTAATTGCGGGCGAACCAGGCGTAACCTGCCCAGCCCAGAAAGAACCAGACAATCGCCATCCAGTCGGTCCAGGGAAGCAATGTGAAAATCTGCATTGCGTGATCAGGATCAGTTGGCCGTGAATTTGCGTTCTGGTAGCGGGATAAATTCAGTCTCGCCGGGCACTTGGCCCATGGTTTGCGCGTCCCAGTCTTCGCCCGCCTGCACGATGCGCTCTTTGCGGCTGGAGACAAAGTTCCACCACATAAAGCGGTGCGCATCCAGGGCGTCGCCACCTATCACCACCAGGCGCGTCGGCGCGTTGGCAATGAGCGCCACCGAGGCGCCGGGTGAGAGAACCGCCAGCGTGTGTGCCGCCAGCGGCTCGCCGTCTACCAACAAATCGCCGTCTACCGGATACACGGCCATCTGCTCTGCCAACGGGGACAAGGTGAAGGGAGTGCCGGCGGCCAGCGCCACATCAAGGTAAAGGGTTTTGGAAAAAGTCTTGACGGGCGAGGTCTTGCCGAACGCCTCGCCGATCAGGATGCGAACGGTCGCGCCGTCAACCGTTGCCGTCGGTATCGTTTCAGCCGGCGTGTGCGAGAAACCCGGAGCCGTTTCTTCAAACTCCTTCGGCAATGCGGCCCATAGTTGCAGGCCGTGGTTGACATACGCGGTGCCGCGCAGGTCTTCGGGCGCGCGTTCCGAATGCACAATGCCCCGCCCCGCCGTCATCCAGTTGATGGCGCCCGGTTCGATGCGCTGGGCAGAGCCGATGCTGTCGCGATGCATCATCGCGCCTTCAAACAGGTAGGTCACCGTGGCCAAGCCGATGTGCGGATGCGGCCGCACGTCGTGGTTGGTGTCCGGCTGCTCGGTCACCGGGCCGAAGTGGTCAAAAAAAATGAACGGGCCGACAGACTGCTGCTGCGCGGAAGGCAGCAAGCGGCGCACCATGAATCCGCCACCCAGGTCCTTGTGATGCCCCGTCAGTTTCAGCGCAACGCTCATGCCAGGCGCTCCACTTCGGTAGTGATCTCTGTCGTGACCGTGCTCATGAGTTTGTGCACCGGGCATTTCTGGGCAACGGCGTGCAGTTCCTGCAACTGGGCGTCCGTCAAAGCACCTTTGATCTGGAGTGTGGTGGCCAGCTTGTAAACGCCTGCGCGCTCCTGGGAGTCGTCCCGTTCAACGCGCGTTTTTATCTCGTCGACAGGAATGCCCTTCTTGCGGGCGTACCACATCAACGTTACGGCCTTGCAGGCGCCGAGCGCCGCGTCATACAGGTCGTGAGGCGAGGGGCCGGCATCGTCACCGCCTTCTGCCAGCGTAGCGTCGGACACCAATTCGTGGCTGCGGATTTGCAGATGCTGGGCAAGCTCTGAGGGGAGGTTGCGCCTGAGTTCAACGGTCATGACCATTCCTGTGAAAAAGAAAACGGGATCAAGGAGCGAATCTCGCGGCGATACCGGCCACGCGCTGCCCGAAGTTACGGGCATTTTCGAGGTCACCGGCGTTCATTTCGCCGGCGCCCGCATCCGAGGGTGATTGTGCGACAGCGCCGCTGTAAGACCCCAGGTAGTTGGCATCGCTGCGCACCGCCGCTTTGCTGTTGCTGGGCAGTACGCCCTGGCTGACCCAGATGCCGCCATGCTGCATGGCCAGGGTAAAGAGGTAGTTCAGCGTCGACATCTTGTCGCCGCTCATGGCGGCGCTGTTGGTAAAGCCTGCAAACAGCTTGTCTTTCCAGGCCTGGGCGTACCAGGGTTTGGAAGATGCGTCGGCAAATTTCTTGAACTGCCAGCTGACGTTTCCCATGTAGGTGGGCGAGCCCATGATGATGGCGTCAGCGGCGTTGAGCAGTTCCCAGCCGCCTTCGGGCAGGTTGCCATCTCCGTCGATGGCCAGCAGCTCGGCACCCGCGCCATCGGCCACCGATTGCGCCATGCGCTGGGTGTGGCCGTAACCAGAGTGATAAACCACGACAACTTTTGGCATTCAGCTTCCTCGCGCGAATAAAAATGAGTGAATCTCAAAGTGGCCAAACAAAAAGGCTGCAGCCGGGCCGTGAAACCCTGCTGCAGCCCTGTTTGATGGATCAGCCCTTGTTCTTGCCGTCCAGGCTCCAGGCGCCGCCGCCGAAAGCCGCGATGCTGAACAGGCCGCCGACGATGGCCATGTTCTTGAAGAACATCATCTGTTGCGTAGGGTCGGTCCAGAACGCATGGAAGATGCAGGTGATGACGACCGTGAAGAGGCCAATGGCCAGCGCAGCCCAGCGCGTCTGGAAGCCCACCGCCAGCAGGATGCCCAGGCCGAGTTCAACCACGATGGCGATGGCCGCAGCGACAGCGGGCAGCGGCACCCCCTTGGACGCGATGTAGCCTACCGTGCCCGCAAAGCCGGCAATCTTGGCAAAGCCGGCGGGCACAAACAGCAGGGCCAGCAGCAGGCGGCCGATCAGCGAGAGAGGGTTTTGCAGGGAGTTGAGCATGGGAGTCCTTATAAAAAAAGTAAACGGGGAAATGATGGAGGAAAAAAACACTCTGGGCAAGCGCCATGCACTGAGCGTGTTCAGCGCTTGCCCCGGGTGATGGGTTACAAGGTGTTATTGGTCCCTTGGTTTAAGGCGCCAGGTCAAACACCAGCACTTCGGCATCCTGGCCATGGGCCAGTTGCAGCGTGCCTTCCGATTGCAGGGCTGCGGCGTCGCCGGCCTTCAGCATCTGGCCGTTGACTTCCAGCTGCCCGCGAATCAGGTGCACATAAGTCTTGCGTGTAGGGGCCAGGTCCAGTGTGGCGGCTTCTGCACCGTCAAACAGGCCCGCGTAAATCCTTGCGTCGGCGTGAATCACGACTGAGCCCTGGGCGCCGTCAGGTGATGCCACCAGCCGCAAGGTTCCGCGCTTTTCAGCATCGGCGAATGTCTTCTGCTCGTAACTTGGGGCAATGCCCGTCACATTGGGTTCAATCCAGATCTGCAGGAAATGCGTGGTCTGGCCTTCCGCATGGTTGAACTCGCTGTGCTGCACGCCTGTGCCTGCGCTCATGCGCTGCACGTCGCCGGGCGGGATGCCCTTGATGTTGCCGATGCTGTCTTTATGCGCCAGCTCACCGCTCAGCACGTAGCTGATGATTTCCATGTCCTTGTGGCCGTGCGTGCCGAAGCCGCGGCCGGCGGCGATGCGGTCTTCATTGATGACGCGCAGGTTGCCAAAGCCCATATGGGCCGGGTCGTAGTAACCGGCAAAAGAAAAGGAATGAAAAGACTTGAGCCAGCCGTGGTCTGCGTAGCCGCGTTCGCTGGAGGTTCTTAAGGTCATCATCAGGTGCTCCTTTCAAGGTGCGTTGGAAATAGATGAAAGCTCGTTTGCGATGACTCCAATGTAGGCGTGGGGGCCCTGCTTTCCATTGCGCCCGTTTGATGGCATCATTCAAATTATTTGAATCATCACGGCCTCAGCAAACAACAATGGCAACACTTAACAACCGGGTGCGTGACGCGCTCACCCCGGAAAGCATCAGCCTGATTGGCGCCGTGCACCGCGCCGGCAGCATGGCGGCGGCCGCAAGGGAATTGGGACTCGTCCCCAGCGCCCTGACCTATCGCATCCGCCAGGTCGAAGACGCGCTGGATGTCTTGCTTTTTGACCGCTCTTCCCGCCAGGCGAAGCTGACCGAAGCCGGCAAAGAACTGCTGCGCGAAGGCAACCGCCTGCTGGCAGAGCTCGATTCGGTGGCCAACCGGGTGAAACGCGTGGCCACCGGATGGGAACCGCAACTCACGCTGGCCGTGGACAGCGTGATCTCCCGCACCACGGTGATGGAACTGTGCGAGGCTTTTTTTGCGCTGAACCCGCCTACCCGCCTGCGCATACGCGAAGAAGCGCTGTCGGGCACGCTCGAGGCGCTGACATCGGGCCAAGCCGACCTGGCCATCGGCGTCGCCATTGAGCCGACCGTCAATACCCTGGTGCAGCACAAGACATTGGGCACTATCCATTTCATTTATGTGGTGGCGCCGCACCACCCGCTGGCCAAGGCCGCTGAACCGGTGACAGACGACATGCTGATGCCGCACCGTGCCGTCGCCGTGGCCGACTCGGTGCAGCGCGGCAGCGGTGTCACCATAGGCCTGCTGGGCGGGCAAGATATTTTTACCGTGCCCGGCATGCAGGAAAAATTGCACGCGCAACTGCGCGGATTGGGCGGCGGCTTCCTGCCCGAATATTTGGCGCGTCCGCATGTCATCACCGGCAGGCTGGTTGAAAAGCGCATGCAGCGCGCCACGCGCCAGGTCTCCATGAGCTACGCGTGGCTGCGTGCACCGGACGGCAAAGAGGGGCGCGCGCTGCAGTGGTGGCTCAAGCAACTGGAGAATACGGGCACGCGAAAAGCGCTGCTGGAGCGCGACCAGTCGGTATGAAAACCCGTAGTCGCGATGCAATCCATGGGCACGGGCCGCGCCTGCGTGTAGAGTGTGCTTATGGTTTTTTTAATGGTTGAGATGAGATGACCAACGCCAGGGGGCCGTGAGCTGCATGCGAAAAGCCGCAAGCCGCCCCATTCATCAACCCCAAACAAACGCAAAGAACAAAGACATGGCCAAAAAATCCAGCATCCGAGCTCCAGAATCCGCGGCCCCGCGCCGCATTGCCGTGGTGGGCGCGGGCATCGCCGGTATTGCGTGTGCGCGCACACTGGCGCAAGCCGGGCATGACGTCACCGTCTTCGAGAAAAGCACCGGCGCCGGCGGCCGCATGGCCACCCGTGAAAGTGAATTCGGCGGCTTCGACCACGGCACCCAATATTTCACCGTGCGCGACGCGCGGTTTGAAAAAGCCCTGGCCACGGCCACAAAGCTGGTGCGGCCCTGGAGTGCCAATACCGTGCGCATCCTGGACGAGCTGGGCCGCGTGGTGGCTTCGGCGCTGCCGCCCAAAGAAGCCCATTGGGTCGCCACACCCGGCATGAATGCGCTGGTCAGGGAGTGGGCGCAACCCCTGGCCACAGCCGGCCGGCTGGTGCTTGAAACGGAAGTGACGCGGATCGAGCCCGACAAGCTGCACACCGAGCAATGGCAACTGCAAACCGAAGGCGCCGGCAGCCGGGTTCATTCGGGCTTTGATGCCGTCGTTCTGGCCGTTCCCTCCGCGCAGGCGCAGGCCCTGCTCATCAGTTCGCAGCAAGGCAAGCCCCTGATGGCCCAGCTGTCGGAAGTCAGCGTGGCGCCCTGCTGGACCTTGATGCTGGCCTTTCCGAAAGCGCTGCAGCCCACCATGGCGCACCTGGGCCCCCACTGGAACGCGGCGCGCAGCACCCACCACCGCATTGCCTGGCTGGCGCGCGAGTCGTCCAAGCCCGGGCGCAGCCCGATCGAGCGCTGGACAGTGCAGGCCAGCCCCGAGTGGTCGGAGCGCCACCTGGAAGACGACGCCGAACGCGTCAAGGCCAAGCTGCTGAAGGCGTTTACCGAGGTCACGGGCATCCGTGCCGAACCGCCTCATGCGGTGGTGCACCGCTGGCGCCATGCCCAGACGATGCAGCCGCTCGGCAAGAGCCATGTGTGGGACGCCAAATCCCGCATCGGCGCCTGTGGCGACTGGTGCCTGGGGCACCGGGTAGAAGACGGATTCGTGTCGGGCCTTGAAATGGCCCTGGCCCTGGCCTGACAACCGAGGTCGGGGGCGCCGGCATGGAGGCCGCTTACCGGGGCCGGTTTGCACCTTCTCCGACGGGGCCGCTTCACGCCGGCTCGCTGGTCGCTGCACTTGCCAGCTGGCTGGACGCCCGGGCGCATGAAGGCCGCTGGCTGGTGCGGATTGAAGATGTCGACACGCCACGCTGTGTGCCCGGCGCTGATCGCATCATTCTTGAGCAACTGGCCCATTGCGGACTGGAGCCCGACGAGCCTCCCCTCTATCAATCGCAGCGCGGCGTCCTCTACCAAAATGCACTGGACTCATTAATCGCCCGCGGGCTGGCCTACCCCTGCGCCTGCACGCGCCAGGACATCGCCCGTGCGCTTGCGGCGTCAGGCCAGGTACGTGAACGCCATGCAGAGCTGGTATACCCCGGCACCTGCCGCGGCGGACTGGATGGCCGCCCTGCACGGGCCTGGCGATTCAACACGCAAAATTTTGAACAAAATGCGCCTCTAGCCCAAGCGCCACATAGGCTTTCAGCTACTAATTCAATAGCAGATCAGGCGCAAACCGGACCGAAGAGCAATACCGAAACCGTCTGGCAGGATCGCCGGCTGGGCCACCAGGCACAGGACGTCGGCCGCGAAGTGGGCGACTTTGTGCTCAAGCGCGCCGACGGCTTGTGGGCCTACCAGCTGGCCGTGGTGGTCGACGATGCCGCCCAGGGCATCACAGATATCGTGCGCGGCGAAGACCTGGCCGACAACACGGCGCGGCAAATCCTGCTGCAGCGCGCGCTGGGCCTGCCCATGCCGCGCTACCTGCACACGCCCTTGGTGCTGGGCGCCAACGGCGAAAAGCTCTCCAAACAGAACGGGGCGCAGGCGCTGGATACGGCGCAGCCGCTGCAATTGCTGGCGCAAGCAGGGCTGACGCTCGGACTGGAAGTAGAGCGCCTGGCCAGCGCCGAGTCGCCCGCCGCCTGGCTGCAACAGGCCATACCGCTATGGGCGACTAAAATTAACGGGTGATTGAAACCCTACCCCCCGTGCCGCCCTCCTCACCCGAAGACGCGCCAACCGACATCCACCCGCCCCACAAAATCCGCAGCTTTGTGCGCCGCACCGGCCGCACCACCGCAGGCCAGGCCAAAGCCTTTGCCGACGTGGGCCCGAAATTCTTGCTGCCTTACGCTGACGCGCCGCTCGACTTTGAAAGCGCCTTCGGGCGCGTGGCCCCTACCGTCCTTGAAATCGGCTTTGGCATGGGCGAGGCCACGGCCCACATTGCCGCGCTGATGCCAGGCACCAACTTTCTCTGCTGTGAGGTGCACACGCCTGGCGTTGGCGCGCTGCTCAAACGCATTGCCGAACAGAACCTGTCCAACATCCGCATCCTGCAGCACGATGCGGTTGAGGTGATGGACGACATGCTGCCGCCGGCCAGCCTCGACGGCGTGCACATCTTCTTCCCCGACCCCTGGCACAAGAAAAAACACAACAAGCGCCGGCTGATCCAGCAGCCGCTGATCGCCAAGCTGGCTGCCCGCCTCAAGCCCGGCGGCTACCTGCATTGCGCGACCGACTGGCAGCCTTATGCCGAGCAGATCCTTGAAGTTCTGGCGGCGGAGCCATTGCTCCGCAACACGGCGGACCAATCCCAGGGCGGTTACGCACCCAAGCCTGCCTACCGGCCGTTGACCAAATTTGAAAACCGCGGCATCAAGCTCGGGCACGGGGTGTGGGACGCGGTGTTCACCCGTGTGTAAACACCCGTCTGTACCGGCGTGAACGGGCCGACCCACCGGTTGCCGGCCCGCAGCGGCGTCAGCCCCAGCTGCGTCGGCCTGCCGGCGGGCGACTGGCCCACCATCACGGATTTCCTGGTGCAGCGCTTTCCCGCGATCTCTCGTGAAGTCTGGCTGCAGCGCATGGCGGACGGGCTGGTGGCTGACGAGTTCGGCGAGGCCGTCACGCCTGAACGCCCTTACCGGGGCCATATGCGCGTTTACTACTACCGCGCCCTGGACGATGAGCCCCGTGTGCCCTTCGAGGCCAGCGTGCTCTGGCAGGACGAGCACCTGGTGGTTGCCGACAAACCGCACTTCCTGCCCGTCACGCCCTCGGGCCACTACCTTCAGGAAACCCTGCTGGTGCGGCTTAAAAACAGCCTGGGCCTGGAAGGGCTGACGCCCATTCACCGCATAGACCGCGAAACAGCCGGCCTGGTGCTGTTTTCAGTCCAGCCCGGGGAGCGGGACGGCTACCAGGCGCTTTTCAGGCGGCACGAAGTGAGCAAAGACTATGAAGCCATCGCGCCCTGGCGTGAGGACATTCAATTTCCCTTGACCCGTAAAAGCCGGATCGTTCAGGGCGAACCCTTCTTCCGGCAATGTGAGGCCGAAGGCGAGCCCAACAGCGAGACCGCCATAGACATCCTCGAGACGGCACCCCGCACCGCCCTGGCACGCTATGCCCTGCGCCCTGTCAGCGGCAAAAAACACCAGTTGCGGGTACATATGAATGCCTTGGGCATCCCTATCCTCCATGACCGGATTTACCCGCCGGTGCACCCCACTCCGGATGACGACTACAGCCGTCCGTTACAACTCCTGGCCAAAGCCGTGAGCTTCAGGGACCCGTTTACGGGTGAATCACGGGCATTTCATACGCGCTTCAGCCTTTCCCTGGACCTGAGTTTCACATCCTGATCGCAAGCCCGATTAAGTCCAATCATGCCCAAAACCCGAAACCTGGAAGATCGCAAGCGCACACAGGGAAAGCTCCTGCTTGCTTCGGCCTACCGGGCATTTGGAACCCAGGAGTATCGGCTGGCAGCCCGTTTCTGCCTGGAAGCCCACCGGCTCATTCCGAAAGATGCCGAGGTCTGCAATCTGCTCGCCTGCACTTTTCTGAAGCAAAAATCCCACAAGGAAGCGAAGGTTTGGCTTCACAAGGCGCTTCGCATCGATCCTGACCATGTTGACGCGTTGGTCAATCTTGGAAACTGCCTGCGCGAGGAAGATCTCGAAGGTTCGCGGGTGCATTTGCAGCATGCCGTCGATCTGGCTCCGCGGTTTTCCATTGCCGTTCAAAATCTGTTCACAACGCTGATATGGCAGCACCGCTATCGCCAGGCTGCGATGCTGGCTCTTGCAGCGCATGCCCAAGGGGCTTTTGATGAGGCATTGATGAACCCATGGCTGCTCTTCGCCTTGCGGGCGGACGCCGTATGGGACGTGGATATAGACGCCATCACCCGGCAGATGGCATACCACTGGCGGGCTGGCGACAAGGTGTACGGTGGATTCACACTGCTTCCACTTGCGGTCTGGGATGACCCTTCACTGCACCAGATTGTGAGCCGCATTCATTCCAGGGAGCTGCTCGAACAAGACGCCTCGCAACTTTCAAAAATACTGCCGGCGCCTCGCCGCACGATACGGCCGGATCACAAGCCTCTGAGATTGGGCTATCTTTCCAGCAACTTTAAAGAACACCCGACCGGGGCGCTGATCGATGGCGTGTTCGCGCTGCATGACCGAAGACAGTTTGAGGTGTATGGCTACTTCGCTTCGCCAGAGCTGAAAAGTGGCATTGGGCAGCGCCTGCGGTCTGGCTGCGATCACATTCGGGAAGTAGCACATCTTCCGCATCGAGACGTCGCGGAGCTCATCAGGCGCGATGGCATCGACCTTCTGATTTGTTGCGGAGGACATACGGAACACACTCGGCTGCCAGTGCTGGCTATGCGTCCGGCACCTGTACAGATTCATTACCTGGACTACCCCGGCCCTCTTTGCTTTCCCGAGCTGGATTACGCAATCTTCGATCAACATGTAGTGCCTCCAGGAGCCGAAATTTATTTCGACGAGGCGGTGCTGGCGTTGCCGCACTCCTACCATGCTTGCGCCCCCCAAGCGTCCGGGCATCAAGTCGTTACACGAGATGAACTGGGATGGCCTGAAAGTGCCGTAGTGATGGGAGACTGGAGCAGAAGCTGCAAAATGTCCCCTGAAATGTTCGCATCAAGAATGCGGATCATTGAACAAGCTCCCGAAAGCGTACTGGTCCTGCTCGCATCCACACCGGCCTATGAAGAGAGCTTGCGGCAGCACTGGGCTGCGAATGGCCTCTCGCAAGATCGACTTCTGTTTGCGCTGGCCATTCCGTTCGAAGCTCATCTCGCCCGGACAGCCCATCTGGATTTGTTGCTTTCACCGTTTCCGTACGGCGTCGCCGCCAATGCAATCGATGCCTTGCGCCAGGGCATTCCGGTGCTGGGCATAGAAGGGCAAAGTCTGGCATCACGCAACCTGGCGAGCATTTTGCTGACGCACGGTATCCCGGAATTGATCAGCTCAACATCTGCAGAATTTGAGCAAAAGGCGATTTTTTACGCCAACCATCCCGTCGAATTGCAGGCGTTGAAAACCCGGCTTCGCGGGCTGATCGCCACTTCATCACTTTTTGACCAGCGTAAGCATGTGCGTGCGCTGGAAAAAGGGCTGCTGGCAGCCTGGGAGCGCTATTCCCAAGGCAAGGCGCCTGTTCGTATCGATGTTTCACCGAACTGACGATTCGCTGCCTGGGTTATTGCCCGTCACGCGCGCTTTAACCGAGTAACCAGTACCCGGCAAAACTGTCCTTACGGGTGCATGTGAGCGCTGTGGGCATCCCAAACTCCCACGACCGGTTTACCTGCCGGTGCATCCCCGACGACTACGCCCGGCTACTGCAATTTTGGCGAGGCCCACCCCCTCAAAGACCTGATCACTGATGGTCCCCGGGGGCATATCACATCCGTTTCAGCCTTTTCTCCAGGCTAACCCCCGAGCAGGCCGTCCCGGCCACTCACCGCCAGCCCCTATTCAGGGGTTTCGGCTCTCTCAAATCAATCAAGCCCTAGCGCATCGGCGGGATTTCCCGGGCCGATTGCCTCGCCGATGCCCTGATCCGCAGCTCTGTGTCCTGAATCCAACGGATTCAGGCCTGGAAAAGCCTTGGCACGCCATTTCCTATGAAGCCGGCCAAAGTATTAATCCCATATATCAATATCTCGTGATATTTGAAACAAAAAGCGTCTCAACATACCAGAGAAATCGCCAAATACTTACATTTTGAATTACTTTTCCCGCTTAATGTCTGTTAACTCTGTAAGTTCAACGCGAGCCCGGTGCGTGACTTTTTTCGCAAAATATCAATCTAATCAATACCTTGGAACAATTTCGTGCTGTACTTCCCACCTGTTTCAAGAGGTACGTGAGAAAATCTTGAGAACTAATTACATTTCGCATACCTTTTACGCACAATTTTTTACAAGTAGCGCTTAAGCACACATTTTGGATGCGACGCGACTAAGTTTGAAGGAAATCAAATGACCACCGCAACACACCGTGACTTGAAAAGCAGCCTGACATTGCGCCTGTGGGCAATGGCAATGGCGCTGATGCTGTCCTTAGGTGTGTCTGCGCAGACCGCTTCTTCTGCGGATGCCGCCATCGGCGTTGCCGAGCAGTGGCTGGGCCTGGCCGATGCCGACCAAGGCGGCGCGATGTGGGACCAAAGCTTTTCCTTCATGAAGGAAAAAGAAAGCCGCACCGCCTGGATCACTTACGTTTCCGCCAAAAAAAGCCTTCTGGGCACAAGAGTCGCGCCCAGGGTTTGGGCGGTGATGGAACACGACATCAATAAAGCGGGGCTTCCACCCGGGGAGTTCGCCAGCGTGCTGTTCTACGCGCCATTTGCCAACAGCCGGGGCTGGGAAAAAGTCGCGGTGTATTGGAACAAGGACCGCTGGGTCCCGGTTGGCTATTTGTATGGCACAGGTCAGCCAGCCGCGCAGCAACCAGCCAAATGAATAGCGCCAGCCCGCTTTACCTCTGTGAACCGACACCCGTCCTGAGCCAAAAATGAATAAGTTTTACCGCACCGTCTACAGTGAGCTATTAGGCACGTGGGTCGCCGTATCCGAAATCTCCAGCGCGCGAGGCAAACGCAGCGGGTCAACAGTCAGCGCCATCGCGGCCTCTTCGATCCTCGGTGCGGCAATGCTCATGTCCACGGGCGCCAATGCCAACTTTATCGGGGGCGTTGCCGCAGCCACAGGTACCTACGGAGTGATCGCCCCGGCAGGCGCAGGGACAGGTATCGCGATCGGCGGCGGCACCACGGCCACCACACAACGAGCAACGGCCAGCGGAAACGCTGGTACGGCTGTCGGCAATGCGGCACTCGCCACAGGTGATCAGTCAAGCGCTTATGGCAACCTGGCCACCGCCAGCGGAGCACAAGCAACGGCCCTGGGGAACCTGGCCGTCGCGAGCGGGGCTCAAGCGGTAGCAGTCGGAACCAGCACCGACGCCACCGGCGTCGGCGCGGTTGCCATGGGCAATGGCGCCCAGGCGCTCAGCACTTCCGCAATCGCAATCGGCGCGTCTTCCACTGCCAGCTTTCAGTCTACTGTCGCCCTGGGGGTTAGCGCCAAGGCAACGGCTGACTCTGCAGTTGCCATTGGTAATAGCGCGGCAGCCTCGTCTACTGGGGCGGCCGCCTTGGGCAATGGCGCCCAGGCAACCAACGTGTCAGCGGTTGCTGTCGGCCCCACCGCCACAGCCAGCGGGTCATCCACTGTCGCTCTGGGCGTAAGCGCCAAGGCAACGGTTGACTATGCAGTCGCCATCGGCAACGCCGCTGCTGCCTCCGCAAACAGTTCAACGGCCATTGGCTCGGGATCCAAGGCGTCAGGCGCCGGTGCTTACGGTCTCGGCAATGATGCGAATGCGGTGGGACTGTCTTCCGTCGCGATCGGCGGCGGAAACGGCACCGGAGCTGGCGGCTCGACGGCCGGTGCCGATCAATCCATTGCCATCGGCCGAAATGCGCTGGTTTCCGGCGTGGGTAGCACCGATGCTATCGCCATCGGCGGCAGCTTGAATGCAGGCAACGCCGCCACAGCCAGCGCCGCCAGTGCAGTAGCACTGGGCAGAGGCGCCCTTGCAAGTAACACCAATTCGATTGCCATCGGAACCGCCGCCTCCGCCAGCAAGGCAGACAGCGTGGCGCTGGGCTCCAACTCCTCCACCACCGTGGGCGCGCAAACCGGTTACACCGCGTTCGGCCTGGCAGCAGCCCAGACTTCCGCCGGCGAAGTCAACGTCGGCAACCGCACCGTCACAGGCGTGGCGGCCGGTATCAATACAGCGGACGCCGTCAACGTGGCCCAGCTGTCCACGGTAACAAGCTCTCTTTCGACCGGCCTTAGCACCACCAACAGCAATGTCACGTCGCTGTCGACTTCGACTTCCACGGGGCTGAGTACCGCGACCAGCCGCATCACCTCCCTGTCCACCGGCCTGAGCACCACGGACAGTCGGGTGACGTCCCTGTCGACCTCGGCATCGACAGGCCTGAGTACCGCCACCAGCAGCATTACCTCCCTGTCGACCTCGACCTCCACGGGACTGAGTACGGCCACCAGCGGCATTACCTCCCTGTCCACAGGCCTGAGCACGACCAATAGCAGCGTCACATCGCTTTCGACCTCGACGTCGACAGGCTTGAGCACTGCCACCAGCAGCATCGTTTCGCTATCGACTTCGACTTCCACGGGCTTGAGCACCGCAACAAGTGGTATCACATCCCTGTCCACCGGCTTGAGCACGACCAACAGCAGCGTCACTTCGCTGTCGACCTCCGCTTCGACCGGCATCAGTTCGCTCTCCACTTCGACATCGACCGGTCTGAGCACTGCAACGAGCGGCATCACATCCTTGTCGACTGGCCTGAGCACGACAAACAGCAGCGTTACCTCGCTGTCGACCTCGACCTCAACAGGCCTGAGCACGGCAACAAGTGGCATTACGTCCCTGTCCACAGGTCTGAGCACCACCAACAGCAATGTCACGTCGCTGTCGACTTCAACCTCGACCGGTCTCAGCACCGCCACCAGCAGTATCACGTCCTTGTCGACCGGCCTGAGCACGACAAACAGCAGCGTTACCTCGCTGTCAACCTCGACTTCAACGGGTTTGAGCACCGCCACCAGCGGCATAGCTTCCGTGTCCACCGGTGTCAGTTCTCTCTCCACCTCAACCTCGACCGGACTGAGCACTGCGACGAGTGGCATCACGTCGCTGTCCACGGGCCTGAGCACTACCAACAGCAGCGTCACTTCGCTGTCGACTTCGACGTCCACCGGCTTGAGCACCGCCACCAGCAGTATCACGTCCTTGTCGACCGGCCTGAGCACGACAAACAGCAGCGTTACCTCGCTGTCGAC
>JAJKJM010000060.1 GCA_021153985.1 Polaromonas sp. | reverse complement strand
CCCAACTGACGCCGCTGCTCGACAAGGAAGGCGACACGGTGTTGACCCAGCTGGCGCAAACGACGTTGATCACCCAGACCGAGTCCCTCATCAAGCAGTATGGCGTTGCGCGTGTGCTGGATGCCCGCCGGCCAAAATTTGGCCAGGACATGCAACCTGTCACGGCGGCGCAGGCTCAGGAAACCCATGGGGTTCTGGGCTATGCCGCCGCGCTGGCCAGCGCCGGGCTGCTCGTCGCAACGGACTGACCTGCCAAGCCGCTTGCTGCGCGCCATGCACAGCCTCCGCGAGGGGGCTGTTTTATTTGGGCCGCCGCGCATGCCGGCAACTGCCGCCCGGTGGTATTCTTTAGCCATGAAACTCATCCTCAAATGGCTTCTCAGCGCGGCCGCCTTGCTCGCGGTGGCGTATCTTTATTCGGGCGTGGTGGTGACCAGTTTCACCGGCGCGTTGATCGCCGCAGCCGTGCTGGGCGCGCTGAATATGGTCGTGCGGCCCATCCTGGTGCTGTTGACACTGCCAGTGACATTGGTGACGCTGGGGCTCTTCCTGTTCGTCGTCAATGCCCTGATGTTCTGGGCTGCGGCCAGCCTCGTCAGCGGCCTGAACGTCTCGGGCTTTGGCGCTGCCTTGATCGGTTCGCTGATCTATTCGGTGCTGCAGCTAGCGATCGAGTTTGTCCTGGAGCGCCTGTTCCTTAACAAGTGACTCCAGCTGGCGGGTCCGCGTGTCCAGGATCGAACCTTCAACATAGTCCGCACTGCCGGGGTTGCTTCGCATCAGGCCTTGTGCAGCCTTGAAACGGTCCAGGGCCGCCGGATAGTCCAGCTGTGCCGCGCGGCTTTCCGCATCGGCACGAACCGCGCGGACATTCTGGTTTTGCCTGCCGTACGCCGCAGCCAGCAACTGCCAGGCCATCGCATCTTTAGGGTGAGCGGACACCCAGGTCTGCAGCCTGTCTGAAACCGCCTGAGCCCTGTTGGCCGCCATCAAGGCCTGAGCCTGCGTCAGCACCTCCGCGCGAGATGTCGTCTTGCCAATGTCAGTGGAGGACGCTGCGGGAGGGACAACCCCGGCCAGCAGATCGATTTCGGTCCCCAGCAGGTCTATCGCGCTCGCGGCTTGGGGGACTTCCGCGCCAAGCGGTTTGAGCCGGCCCAGCAGGTTTTTCGCCACCGAAAAATCACGCAACTGCGCAGCGGCAAACGCGCCGCCATATAAGGCACCCGCATCGCGCACGTTCTCGGGCGTCGCAGGTGACTGCAAAGGCGCAAGAGAAGCCGGGCGGCGTTGGGCCTCTGCCACCATGGAGCGCAACGCATCGACGCCGGGAGCGGCCAGGATACGTGCACGCGACGCCATCATGGCGTGCAGCAAACGGGCCCTGGTGGACTCAATGTCTTTTTCCCGTGACGGTTTCGCAGCTTCCGAAGAGGCCAGTTGCACCCGCGCCTGCGCTGCGGCAATTCGTTCCGTCGTCAGCGGGTGGGACCGGAGATAGGGAAATGAGCCGTTATCGTTCAATCGTGCGGCTTGCTGGAGTTTCTCAAACATCGCTGTCATCCCGCGACTCTCGAACCCGGCATCAGTCATGACACCAAAACCCACCCGGTCAGCCTCCCGCTCCATATCCCGGGAGAAATTGAGCTGGTTTTGCGCGGCGACCGCCGTGCCGCCCACCATGGCTGCCTGGGCGGCATCGCCGCTTTTCCCTGCGGCCAACATCCCAAGAACCATGGCGGCAATCATCCAGGGGGTTTGTCGCGACTGTTGCGTCAACATGCGTGAAATGTGGCGCTGTGTCACATGGCTAAGCTCGTGGCCGAGCACGGCGGCCATTTCATCCGGGCTGCTTACCGCGGCAATCAACCCAAGATGGATGCCAAAGTAGCCGCCAGGCAATGCAAATGCATTGATGCTTCGGTCGCGTATCAGGAAAAGTTGCCAGGCAAACCGCTCCTCGAGCTCTGCATGCAACTCACCGCGCGTTTTTGCAGCGGCCACCAATGGCAACCAGATATTTTGGACGTAATCGACGAGCACCGGGTCATCGATGTAGTCCGGATCCCGGTAAATGCTGGCGGCAATCCTGTCGCCAATCCGGCGCTCAGCGGCGGCAGCCAGCTCGGAGGTTTCCCCCAGGGAGGGAAGAGAACCCGAAGTGGCGCCGGGCACGTTGACTGGCGCCTGGGCAAGCGAAAAATTCGCGGAAACCATCAGCGCCACAATCCCCAGCGCAAGCCGGCTCAAGGCAAAACTGCGTCCTGGCCGTTTGCATTCAGAACGAATCGATGGGTACAAAAGCAATTACCTCTGCAGTACGGGTGTCGATCAGGGCGGTCCAGAAACTCTTGCGCCCGATCATGGGGATATAGGCGACGGCCTTCATCGTATCGCCTTCCCGCGAAGGGGCCTTCAGTGCGCCATCAATTTCCGCAACACGGTCTGGAAAGCGGGTTTTCAGGTTTTCCAGCGGACGTGCGGCAGCCAGCACCTGGGACTTTGCCTTCGCATAGGCTTGCCAGAGGCCGGGGCGCGCACCAAGGGGCACTCCTCCCAGCGCCATCATGGTCGCATCGGAACGCTCCTGGGCGTCTTTGAAATCGCGCAAGGAGAGCAAGGTCGGGCCCGTGAGAGGCAATCGCTGAAATTCCGGCGGCGCCTGCTTCAATTCATCTGCGGGCACCTCAAGCGCATGGATCACCCGAAAACGATCCATTTCAAATGCCAGATGCACCGGCCGGACAACCATAACTGTCCACAAACCATAGACGAGCGCCGCGAGCTGAAACATTCCAATCACAGCGAGGTCGAGCCTCAGGGTTTTTACGGATTTTTTGGTGTCGAATACGGCCAGCGTCAGAAGAGGACCAAGGATCACATCGACGGTCACCACAATCAGAAACAGTTCGCGGCCGCCCGAAATTTCCCGATAGGGATACGGATACCAAACTGCAAAAACAAGCCACGCCGCGAGCGCCGCGATGACTACACAGATACCAAAATGCACACCCGCCGCCAGCAGACGGCTCTTTAAGGGACTCTGATTCGCAAACATGGTCTTATGATGAAGGTCTGTTGTAAAGGTTTTGTAAAAGCATGACGTCCTCTCCCGCTCTCACCCATTTCGACAATCAGGGCCAGGCCCACATGGTTGATGTGGCGGGCAAGGCAGCTACGCACCGCATCGCAGTCGCGCAGGGCCGTATCGTAATGAATCCGGCGACACTGTCCATCATTCTTGAGGGCACCGCCAAAAAAGGCGATGTACTGGGCATCGCGCGTATCGCCGGCATCATGGCCGCCAAAAAAACCAGCGATCTGATCCCCCTGTGCCACCCGCTCGCGTTGACCCGCGTGGCGATCGACTTTCAGCCGCAACAGGACAATTCCAGTATCACCTGCCGGGCCACCGTCGAAACCGTTGGGCCGACGGGGGTTGAAATGGAGGCCCTCACCGCAGTGCAGGTGGCTTTATTGACGATTTACGACATGTGCAAGGCGGCCGACCGCGCCATGACCATCACCGACGTGAAGCTCCTGGAAAAACACGGCGGAAAATCCGGCAGCTTCACCAACCCCTGAACTTGCTCAGGGCAAGCGCTCGCGGCCTTCTGGCTGGCGGGCATTTGCCGCGGCCCAACGCGCGTAATCCTTGGGAAAAGCCGCCCGGTAACGCGCCAGGTGCGCCAGCGCCTCGTCATCCAGCCCCAGCATCACGGCGCTTTCAATCACCTTTTCGATGACGCCGGGTTCGGGTGAATAGTGCAGTAGCGCCGTTGCCGTTTTGAAAGTCCACTGGGCGTTGTCGCGCGTCAAGGGCGTCAGGCTCAGTTCGGCAAAGTCGACCTGGTTGCGAAACAGCCATGAATCGCGAATTTTTGACAATGTGCCGTCACGATAGGCCGCATCGCGGTCCTGGGGCGCCCTGTAAATCTGGCTGACGCGGTGATAGTCCCAGGCGGCGTAGGCGCAACATGCCAACAAGATAGCGGCAAGCAGGCCTGCGAGCATCCGCGCCCCTGGCGCCGCGGCAAGCGCCGGTGGCTCATCGCCAGTACGCCACAGCAAGCATACGCACAGGCCAAAAGCGATCTGAAACGGCCCGTACCACAGGGGGTACTCCAACAGACTGTGCAGCATGATCACCGCCAGCACGCTCCAGGCCATCTGGCGCACGGGATCTGTCTCGCGCCAAGGACGGCGCCTTGCCACCCACCAAACGCCGAAACCGCAGATCAGGAGCGCCAACGGGATGCCCAACTCAACCGCCAGATGTAAAGGCAGGTTGTGGGCGTTGTCCAGAATGTCGCAAAATCGCGGGCCAGCATACAGCGTGTAGTAATGCGCATAATCCAGCTCCCCCCAACCCCAGCCCAGCCAGGGCTTCTGCCCGATCAGGTTCAACACGTTGGACCACAGCGTGAGCCGGCTGGCGCAAGCCAGGTCGCCGCCGCGTAGCCGGCCCAGCATGCCGTGTGCAGCCGGGTCAAAACCCAATAGCCAGGGCAACAACAACATCGCTAATCCATAGGCCAGCACGGCCGTCAGCAGCAAGCGTAAAACGCGAGGCTGGCGCCATGTCCCCCACACTGCAAACAGCACGCAGAGCATAGGCAGCTCCACCAAGCCGGTACGCGAAGAAGATGCGGCATTACCCAGCGCGAGCAGAGCGGCACCCACGAGGACCAGCCCCTCCCGCCGCCCTGTGGTATCACGCTGACTGACGAGCCAGACCAGGGCCGCCAGGGCGATATTCGTGAGGCTGGCAAACTGGTTGCGCTGGCGAAGGTTGGCGAAAGCTTCCCCTGGGTTCGTCTGGCTCACCCACCCCCCCAGCGCGGCGGCCGCACCGAAGTATTGGATCAGGCCCATCAGGCTGCTAACTAAACCAGCAATCAGCCAGGCCCACGCCGCCGGCCTCGCCCAGCGCTGGGCAAAAGAAGTCGCCAACGGCGGTTCGCCGGAGACGGTACGCAGCGAAACATAACAAACCACGGCCGCCGTCGCCGCGAACGTGATCAGCCAGGGCACCACACCCGGGGAGGGCCCAAGCGCAAGCGGATTGAGCCAGGGGAGCGCCATGAAGAAAGAAACAACGATTGATTGCATAAGCGTGAGATTCAGGAGCGCCGCGTGCAGGTGCCGTGTCGGGTTAACAACAACACAGCCTTATCCGAAGCTGCGAGGTTAACTGATCCCGATAAGCGTGGATTCAGGCTCCACTGGCTATCAGCACCCGCCCGGACCCAGCCGTATCCGTGGCAGCAAGCGCTCCAAGCCCGACGCAACCGCCTCCGCGCCCCTTTCATGCGTTAGCATCGTCCCGTTCTGCCCTGAAATCGCTTGCAAACAGGGCTCACCGGATGAATAGGGAACAGGAACCATGGAAGTAGTGGCAGTCATCGGTCTCGGATACGTCGGCCTTCCGCTGGCCGTGGCGTTCGGCCGACTAATGCCGACCATCGGGTACGACCTGTCCACGCACAAAATCGGGTGTTACAACAAACACCTTGATCCCAGCGGCACCGTGGCCGGGCAGGACATGCGGGCCGCCTCGAAGCTGAGCTTCACCCATGATCCCGCCGAACTGGCAGACGCCGACACCTTCATCATCGCGGTCCCCACACCGATCGACGCTGCACGCAAGCCCGATTTCACGCCCCTCATCCGTGCGAGTGAAACTGTCAGCGCCCACCTCAAACCCGGCGCCACCGTCATCTACGAATCCACCGTCTACCCCGGGGCAACGGAAGAAATCTGCATCCCGGTGCTCGAGCGCGTATCGGGCCTGACATGGCGGCAGGATTTCCACATCGGCTATTCCCCCGAGCGAATCAACCCCGGCGACAAAAAGCACACGCTCGCGAATACCATCAAGGTCGTGGCCGGAGACAGCCCCGAGACCCTGGAGCGTGTTGCGGCACTGTATGAAAAAGTCGTCAGCGCCGGCGTGCACAAAGTGTCTTCCCTCAAGGTGGCGGAGGCCGCCAAAGTCATCGAGAACACACAGCGCGACCTGAACATCGCCTTGATGAACGAACTCGCGGTGATCTTCAACATGCTGGGCCTGGACACGATGGAAGTACTTGAAGCAGCCGGAACAAAATGGAATTTCCTGCCCTTCCGCCCGGGCCTGGTCGGCGGCCATTGCATCGGCGTCGACCCCTATTACCTGACTTACAAGGCCGAGATGCTCGGTTATCACCCCGAAGTGATCCTGGCCGGGCGGCGTATCAACGACAACATGGGCAAGTTCATCGCGGAGCAGACCGTCAAGCAGCTTATTCAGGCAGACAAACACATCAAGGGCGCCAAGGTCAACGTACTCGGCATTACCTTCAAGGAAGATGTGCCGGACCTGCGCAATTCCAAAGTATGGGACCTCATCACCGAACTGCGGGCCTATGGGGTGGAGGTATTTGTCCATGACCCGGTCGCCGACGCAGCCGAGGCGAAACTCGAGTACGGCGTTGAGCTGATCGCTTGGGATTCGCTGCCGCAGGCGGACGCAGTGATTGTTGCGGTGGCTCATGAGCCGTTGCTGTCCAAACCTCACCCGGCATACGCCAGCAAATTGAAAGATGGCGGGTGTTTTATCGACGTGAAGGCACGGTTTGATACAGACCAGCTGAATTCGGCGGGCTTCACGGTATGGCGGCTGTGATGATTTCCACCGCATCTCTCAAGGCAGCCTGGAGCTTCCGTGGCTTTGTTTTCGGCAGTGTTCGACGCGACTATCAGTTGCGCTACCGGGGAACCATGCTGGGCATTGCCTGGACGGTTTTGCAGCCGCTTGCCATGATTCTCATCTACACGCTGGTTTTTTCCCACCTGATGAAGTCCCGGCTACCCGGCGTGGAGGGCGACTTTGCTTACAGCATTCACCTTTGCGCCGGCGTTATCACCTGGGGTCTTTTTGCCGAAATCCTCCAGCGCAGCCAATCGGTATTCCTTGACAATGCCAACCTGCTCAAGAAGCTCAGCTTTCCGCGCCTCACCCTTCCCGTCATTGTGGTGGCCACCGCGCTGCTGAACTTTTCCATCGTTTTTGGGCTGTTCCTGGCTTTTCTGCTGATCACGGGCAACTTTCCCGGCTTGAGCATTCTTGCCATGATTCCTTTGCTGGCCGTGCAGGTGCTGTTTGCCATAGGGCTGGGCATCACGCTCGGTGTGCTGAACGTCTTCTTCCGTGACGCGGGCCAACTGTCCGGCCTGCTGCTCCAGTTCTGGTTCTGGGCCACGCCCATCGTCTATCCCGCCTCCATCCTGCCCGAATGGTTGCGGCCCTGGATGACCCTGAACCCCATGTATCACCTGATGCTGGGATACCAGAACATTTTTGTGACAGGCCAATTGCCGGATTGGCGAAACCTCGCGCTGGTGGCCCTGGTTTCTGCCGGGCTGGCCATGTACGCCGTCAATCTGTTTCGCCGCCATTCCGGTGAAATGGTGGATGAACTCTGATGGGCAGCATTACCGCAAACAATCTCGGCAAAGCCTACAAGGTTTATCCCAGCCGTTTCGCCCGCCTGAAAGAATGGCTTATACCTTTCTCCAAGCCGCGCCACACCCTCAAATGGGTGCTGCAAGACATCAGCTTCAACGTCAACCCCGGCGAAGCGGTTGGCATCATCGGCGTCAACGGCGCCGGCAAGAGCACCTTGCTCAAAATGCTTACCGGTACCACCGAGCCGACTACGGGTTCGGTACAGACCACGGGTCGCGTGGCAGCGTTGCTGGAGTTGGGCATTGGGTTTCACCCCGAATTTACCGGACGGCAAAATGCTTTCATGGCGGGTCAATTGCTGGGCCTGAGCGCGGCGGACATCCGCGAACTCATGCCGCAGATCGAGGCCTTTGCCGAAATCGGCGACTATATGGATCACCCGGTGCGCGTGTACTCCAGCGGCATGCAGATGCGCCTGGCCTTCAGTGTGGCCACGGCCAGGAGGCCGGACATCCTCATCATCGATGAGGCGCTCTCCGTGGGCGACGCCTATTTCCAGCACAAAAGTTTCGAGCGCATCCGCCAGTTTCGCAGGGACGGCACTACGCTGTTGATCGTTTCGCACGACAAGGCAGCCATCCAGTCCATCTGCGACCGTGCCATCCTGCTCAACGGCGGACGGATCGGCATGCAAGGCGAACCTGAAGCGGTTATGGACTACTACAACGCCCTGCTGGCAGAACGTGAAAACCAGACCGTGCACCAACAAGCTACCGAGGGCGGCAGGATGCAGACCATATCCGGCACGGGGGAGGCGACGGTTCGAAGCATTGCACTGTTCGACGAGAGCGGAAAGACCATCGAGGTTGTCGATGTCGGCCAGCCCGTCCGGCTAAGCATCGAGGTCAGGGTAAATGCGCCGGTTGATCGTTTGATCCTTGGCTATGGGATCAAGGACAGGTTCGGGCAAGTTGTCTACGGTACCAATACCGAACTGACGAAACAGCCCCTGCTCGATGTTATGGCCGGCCAAAGTTACCTCTTCGATATCGGGTTTTCCGCAAGTCTTGGTCCCGGCACCTATTCTGTTCAAACAGCTTTGGTCGGCTCGGACAGCCATTTGGTCAACAACTACGAATGGCGCGATCTGGCACTGGTATTCAGTGTGGTCAATCTGAGCAAGCCATTTTTCGCTGGCTGCGCCTGGATGAATCCCCATATCGATATATCCCCAACATGACTTTCATCTCCTACGCCCAAAATTTTGAAGACGTCATGCTTTGGCGCGCGCTCAAACATGTCACGCAAGGCTTTTACATCGACGTGGGGGCGGCAAGCCCCGATGAGGACTCCGTAACGAAGGCGTTTTATGACTCCGGTTGGCGAGGCATCAATGTTGAACCCAATCCGGCGTTTTACAGCCAACTCCAGGAGAGCCGTCCACATGACGTCAACCTTCGAGAAGCCGTGAGTGCGCGGGAAAGTGTCGCGACGATGAATTACGTTGTGGGTACGGGCCTATCCACACTGGACGATGCGATCGCGGAAAAGCATCAAAGTGAAGGCCGGCGCATTGAGCGGCAGGAGGTCAGCGTTATCACGCTTGAAATGTTATGGGATAAATTTCTTCCAGATAACAGGACCGTTCACTTCCTGAAACTGGACATTGAGGGACTGGAAGAAGCCGCCCTTCGGGGAAACAACTGGGTGAAGAATCGTCCGTGGATTGTTGTCGTGGAAGCGACCTTGCCACAGTCTCCGGTGGAATGCCATGCGGCCTGGGAACCGATACTCCTTGCGGCCAGTTATCGGCTCGCTTATTCGGACGGACTAAACCGGTTTTACGTAGCGCAGGAGCGCTCGGAATTGTTAGATGCGTTCAAATACCCGCCCAATGTTTTTGATGATTTCACGTCGATCCGCATCCATCGAGCCGAAGCCCGCGCCAGCACCGCCGAAGCCCGCGCTGGAATAGCCGAAGCTCAGTTGGCAGACATCCTGGGCAGCAAGACCTGGCAATTGACAGCACCGTTGCGGTGGGCAATCAGGCAGTTTCGTATGCTGCAGAAGATGTTTGGAAAAGTTTGATGGAAAAGACAATTCACACCATGGTTGTCGCATACCCTGCCTATGGCGTCGAGAATGTAGCCCGGTTTCCGAGATTCAAGCCATCTATCATCTTGGCGACTCAAAAGTCGGACCGATTAAAACGACCGCAAAGAATCTACTGCAGGGGGCAGAAACCCCTAACGAGTGCAGGGGATGAACGGTAATGGCAGGATTTATAGCGCTATCCAGGCGAGTTGTTGGCGGAATATCGCGACGCGGACTGTCTTTCATCCACAAGCACCCCAAACTTCAGCCATATATTCTGGCAATCATTCGTAGACTTGGGCTGTACCCCCTTGCGCGCGCCATCCGTGCGAGGCTGGCAGGCAGCAGAGGGAAACCATATGGCTTTACGCCCACAGATATCGCGCAACTTTCCTCGCGCGCACGGCAGATTCACTTCGAGCTAAAAACAGCCATGGAACGCCGCCTGAAAGGAAGAGACTGATGCGTATCGTCATCGATATGCAGGGCGCACAAACCGAAAGCCGCTTCCGGGGCATTGGCCGCTATACCGTGTCGCTGGCGCAGGCGATCGTACGCAACCGGGGCGAACACGAAATCATTCTTGCCTTAAGCGGACTATTTCCAGACAGCATTGAATCTATCCGCAATGCCTTCGACGGCATTTTGCCGCAGGAAAACATTCGGGTGTGGTACTGGCCCGAGATGGATCATCAACTTAACTCACTGGACACTTGGCGCTTGAGTGTGGCCGAACTAATTCGCGAAGCCTTCCTCGCCAGCCTGCAGCCGGACGTGGTACATATCTCCAGCCTATTTGAAGGATACGGTGATGAAGCGGTGACCAGTATCGGCAAATTTGCTTCCGGCATCCCGACGTCCATGTCGCTGTATGACCTGATTCCGCTGTTAAATCCCAAAACCTATCTCGAACCATCCCTAGCTTACACGCGGTACTACCATAACAAAGTCGAGCACCTGAAATGCGCTGGCCTGTGGTTGGCTATTTCTGAATCCTCCGCGCGCGAAGGACAAAATGCATTGGCGCTGCCAGCCGGTGCCATAGTCAATATTTCTACCGCCTGTGATGCTGTATTTCGCTGCATGGAAATTTCGGAACCGGATAAGCGGCGCTTACTTGCCCAATTTGGGATCAACCGGCCGTTCATCCTGTATTCTGGCGGTGCTGACGAGCGTAAAAACCTGCCTCGCTTGATTCTGGCTTACGCTCAGTTACCTGAACTGCTGCGCGAGGCGCACCAACTCGTGTTGGTTGGCAAGTTTCCTCACGTCGAAGTGGCCAAATTGCAGCAAATGGCCCAGTCGGCGGGTATTCATAAAGAGCAACTGCTATTTACCGGCTACGTGGTGGATGAAGAGCTGGCCATGCTTTACAACCTGTGTACCGTCTTCGTGCTCCCCTCTCTACACGAAGGGTTTGGCTTGCCCGCCCTGGAAGCAATGTCTTGCGGTGCGACTGTCATCGGAGCAAACACAACCAGCGTACCTGAGGTTATCGGCCGTCAAGATGCTCTTTTCGATCCGTACGATGAGACAGACATTTGTCGCAAGCTGGCTCAGGTGCTTGGCGACGCAACATTCCGCGCAGCATTGTCCGCACATGGGTTGGTACAGGCCAAAAAATTTTCTTGGGATGAGAGCGCGTTGAAAGCAATCGCAGCATTCGAGGAACTCTATTCAGCCGGACCGGCCTATTCGAAAGCCGGTGATCACGCGAGCATCTTGCCTGATCTGACCAATGCCGTTGCGGCGATAGTTCCAGCCAGCATATCTGATCGGGAGCTGCTCAACATTGCGCATGTCCTGAGCTGCATTCACACAGACAGCGCTCCCAGGCAATTGCTGGTCGATATTTCAGAGCTGGCTCAATACGATGCCGGGACAGGTGTTCAGCGTGTTACCCGAAGCATTCTGAACGAACTGCTGAAAGCGCCTCCAGAAGGTTATGTGGTCGAGCCAGTCTATGCGGTGGATAGGGAACCAGAATACCGCTACGCGCGCCGCTTCAGCGCGCGACTCCGGGGCGCGGCTAATGACCGGCACGATGAGCCGATCGACTTTCGCCCCGGTGACATTTTTCTGGGATTGGACTTGCAGCATTCCATTGCCATCCCCGCACGGAAAGAGTATTTGCACACCCTGAACAGGGTCGGGGTCAAGGCATTCTTTGTTGTCTACGATCTGATTCCGATTTTGATGCCGCACGTCTTTCCCTCCCCCATGCACACGGCCCACGAAGCATGGCTTGAAACTCTGACGGGCTTTGACGGGGCGGTGTGTATTTCACGTGCCGTCGCCGACGAATTGACCGAGTGGCAAGGAACGCTTAAACCCAAACGGCTACGCCCCTTCAAGGTTGGCTGGTTTCACCTCGGTGGCGATCTTGAGAATTCCGTTCCGACAAAAGGCTTGCCTAATGACTCCAAATACGTGCTTCAGGAACTTGCGCGTCGCCAGAGCTTTTTACTTGTTGGCACAGTCGAACCGCGCAAAGGGCAAGCACAGGTGCTCAGTGCTTTTGATCTGCTCTGGAAAGAGGAACACGACGCCAACCTCGTGATCGTCGGAAGGCGGGGGTGGATGGTAGATGATCTGGTTAAAAAACTGCGCTCTCACCCAGAACTCAATAGGCGACTCTTCTGGCTGGAAGGAATCAGCGATGAATACCTTGAGCAGATTTATGCCACCTCTACTTGCCTGATTGCGGCGTCTGAAGGCGAAGGCTTTGGCCTGCCACTCATCGAGGCCGCACAGCACAAACTCCCCATCATCGCTCGCGACATCCCGGTGTTTCGGGAGGTGGCCGGAGAACATGCCCATTATTTTAATGGCACGGCTCCCGGTGATCTCGCACAGTCAATCATCGGTTGGTTGCAGCTGTATGAAGCTTGCCGGCATCCCAAATCCGACAATTTGCCGTGGCTCACTTGGGAACAAAGTACACAACAATTGTTAAAACAAGTCCTGCCTCAAAGCCAGCCTGTAGAAGCGTCGACCTAAATCCACTCGCGCCGGAAAGCGTTGAGTACATTAAATGCGCATTTTTATCGATTGCACTTCCACCTTTTCCGCCGGAATCAACACCGGTATCGAACGGGTGGTGCGCAATATCGTCAAGCACGCGGTATCCGGGAGGCCATCTCTGGACGTGGAATGCCAAGCTGTCGTTCTAGCGGGTGATCACTACGTTCCTGTCGCGGCCATCGAATATGACGGTGAAAAACAGCGCGGCGTTGCATTGCGTTCGGCGGCTAACAAAGGCTATTCTCTTTTCGTCCGCAAGCTCGCCAGGCGATTACCTCGTGCCTGGCAACCTTTTCTAACGGGAAGCAAACACGAGCCCAGCCTGGCGCGGCTCATCGTTTCCCTGCTGCGCCCCTTGCAGCGAGTTTCACGCCATGTGAGGCCGACCAACCACAGGCTTTCGCACGCACGGCCCACGGTGCAGTTCCGGCAGGGAGATGTCCTGCTCCTTGCCGATTCCGTATGGAACTACGCTCCATGGGCCGCGGTACAGGCGGCCAAATCCGCCGGTGTGCACGTCGCAGCCATCGTCTACGACATCATTCCGGTTACCCACCCCCAGTTCTTCGCGCCATCCAGCCGGGGAAAATTTGCCGTGGCGCTGCCCTTGCTACTTCGGAACGCTGATACTTTTTTGTGCATCTCAGCCTACACCCAGGCGCAATTGCATGCTTACCATGCGGCGCAAGCCTACGCAGTGACCTTGGGTCCAAAGAGGTTCTGCAACTTCATGCTGGGCGTTGAACTTGACGGCCCCGCGACGGAAAGACAAGTCCGCACAAAGGTAAGTTCGGTGTTCAGCCCCGCTCGCCCCGTTTATCTGGTGGTGGGTACACTGGAGCCACGGAAAAACCATGCTTACCTGTTGCAGGTCTTTCGGGAACTATGGGACGCCGGAAACAACTCGACCCTGCTGATGATGGGACGAATTGGGTGGATGTGCGAAGAGCTTTTGGAAACGATCGAGCGCCACCCCAGGCTCGGGCGACAGCTCTTTTTCATGGATGACGTCAACGATACGGAACTGGGCTATTGTTATGCCCACGCACATGCCCTGTTATTTCCGTCTGTGGTGGAAGGCTTCGGGCTACCGATCATCGAGGCGCTGCGCAGAAACTTGCCAGTATTCGCCAGCGATATTCCCGTGTTTCGCGAAGTGGGCGGCGAATACCTTGCGTATTTCGACCTCGCAGCTCCGGCCTCCCTGGCCGGCCTCCTGCAGGAATACGAGGCAACCGGAATCTATCCCGCCCGCCCACCAGTGGATCTCAGTTGGCCGGACTGGTCGCAAAGTACAGAGGGACTACTAAGCCAGCTCGCAGCCATGTGCTCCTCCAAGGTTACACCTTGATTTGCTGCATCATTCTTGCGGCCATTCCCCGCATTCGCACCGTTGCAGTCCAGCCCAATTGACGCGCGGCTTTTTCCGGATTCCCCTGGCTCCAGGAAATATCAGTCGGGCGAAATAGCGCCCGGTCCGAATCCACATGTTCTTTCCAGTTCAAGCCCACCACCGCAAACGTTTCCGCAACAAAATCCTGCAGCGAATTTGCCTCTCCCGTGGCGATGATGTAATCGTCGGACTTATCTTTCTGCATCATGCGCCACATCGCATCGACGTACTCAGGCGCCCACCCCCAGTCGCGAACAATGTCCAGGCGACCGAGGGCCAATCTTTCCGTAGATCCCCTGGCTATTCGGTGCGCGGCATAAACAATTTTCTGCGTCACGAAGCGCTCTGGGCGTAACGGCGACTCGTGATTAAACAAAATTCCGTTGCAGGCAAACAGGCCATAAGCTTCGCGGTAATTGGAAACAAGCCAGTGAGCCGAAGCTTTCGCGACTGCATAAGGGCTGCGGGGGCGAAAGGGTGTGTCCTCTGTGGCGGCCTGCTGACCCAAATCGCCAAAACACTCGCTCGAACTGGCGTGGTAAAACTTGATGGGTTTGCTCAGGAAACGCATCGCTTCCAGAAGGTTCAACGTACCGGAACTGATGCTTTCCAGTGTTTCCGCCGGCTGGTCGAAAGACAGCCCCACCGAACTCTGGGCCGCGAGGAAGAACACTTCATCCGGATCACTTCGTTTCAGTGCGGACAGAACGCTTCGGAAATCGGTCGGCGCCATCGACAACAGATTGACCCGCTCTTTCACTCCCAGCGCGCGCAGATTGTTGAACGAGGACATCTGCGCATCCCGAGAGGTTCCCCACACCTGATAGCCTTTGGCCAGCAAGAGCTGGGTCAGGTATGCGCCATCTTGCCCTCCGATTCCACATATCAAAGCCTTTTTGGGATTGGCTGTCGTATTCATATCGTGCTCTCCATCAGTTCAAGCAAGGCTTCACCCTGGACATCCCGGATGCGCCGAGAAAGGCCTTGACCCCGCCGGCACCACGGCCGCCACCGGGGATATATCAATCTCCAGAACCTGGCGGGCCGCCTCCTTGGAAAGGTGCGCCGCTACATAAGCGTTCATCGCGTCACGCCGGGCCGACCAGGCATCTTCGTCGCAATACAGCCGGATCACGGCGTCCGCGAAATCACGCGGGATATCGTAAATATCCAGCACCGCGTCGGGCGCAGGCATTCCCTCCGCACCTATGCTTGTCGTCACCAGTGGGATCCGCTGGAATAGCGCCTCCACGACCTTCCCCTTGACGCCGGCACCGAAGCGCAGCGGGGCAACCGCCAGCCTTGAGGTCTGGTAAAACAGCTCCAAGCGTTCTTCAGAGACGGCCCCACCGACGAAGATTCCATTTCCCGCAAGGGCACGGATTTCAGCGGGCGGTTCACGGCCCACGATATGCCACTCAATGTCTGGCAATGCCTGGCGCACAAGAGGAAACACTTCCTTCGCAAACCATGAGACGGCATCCCGATTGGGCTGATGGGCGAACCCCCCGACGAATAGAAGGCCGGTACGCTGTGCGTAAGGCAATGCGGAAGCCGGAACAATATGCACAGGAAAGAGTGGCACGGTACGTACGACCGCTGTGGTGTTCCAGGCAGAAGCCGCTCGCGCCTCATCGTCGGAGAAAAAGTATGCCGCGTCTACCTGGGAGACGATGTTTTTTTCTATACCTTCCCAATAGTCGGCTTCATGACGATGGAACGCGTCGCCACTCAATTCGTAATGGCGTGCCTCTCTCAGGAAGCGCAGATCGTGCGCGAAATAGAGAACCTTCATGCCCGCCACTTTTTTGACGGTCACCAGATAACGCCTTGCCACGTTCGGCCTGTGCAGAACGACGTGGGTGATCTGGCCGGCCCTGTCCCGCAGCCAGCGCTTCCATTGACCGCAACGCAAGCCGGGACCTATGAGCAACTTCACGCCCAGGCCTTCGAGGACGCTGGCGTATGGCTCCCGCCGCATTTGATCATTGGGCATGAAGAACACCTGATGCCCCATTTCACGCAACGTCTGCAGATAGAGAAAGCTGGATCGTCCTCCAGCATCACGATCGTACTGGGGAAGCGTGGCATCAATGACCAGCAGGGTGGCTCTATCTGGGGTGCTCCCTGTCGACACGCCCTGGGTCAATCCGCCAGGAGGCTGTAGATTTTCCTCGGTGGAAAGTTCCGCAAGAATGGCTTCGGTCCCGCGGCGGCGCCAGGCGCGCCAGAACCGGTGGAGGCCCCGGTAATCCAGCAGGGCTTCAATAAAACGGCAGGGGTCGGCGCGCAGGGCTTCAAGCATATTTGGACCTGTTAGCCAATGCGCGGAATCCCATGGCGTAGCAACAGACGCAATTTGTGCGGGCACCAGGTAAAAGGATCAATGAAAGTCCGCCAGGATATCGCCCTGCCAGCCAGGATCTGGCGTCGAAACCGGAAAAGGTCTTTTCGCTCGCTCCAAAGGCTTTGCAGGCAAGCCGCATAAATCTCCCGGAACGCCCGCCATTGTCCCTTGAGCAAACTAAGGACAAAACCCTCAACCAGCAACAAGACAAGATGTATTGGAAAGACCAACTGAAGTAGAGGTGCCGGGTAAGTCAATACCATGACGAAGCACTTGTTGCGCTCCGACAAGGCGCGACGCCGGAAGGTTGTGGCAAGCCGGTTTTCAACCACCCGATTCCCGCCAAAACTCTTTCCCTGCCAATGACGGTAGCCGGAAGTTGCCACGGCCCTGACCGCGTGTCCTGCCAGGCGCGCCCGGCAGCAAAGGTACAAGTCTTCGCCAATACTGCCGAACCACTCCGGAAATCCACCCAGTTCATCCCACAGCGCTCTTGGCACCCATAAGCACGCGCCTATAACCATGCCGACTTCATTGCGATTCGGGTCCAGGTTTGGAACCGGATTGAGAAAGGGATCAAGCAGGCTGCCTATATCGACAAGTTCACCGCTCCCGGCGTCATACTGAGGCAGCCCAAGGATGGCGAGCCCGCCAATCCGGTCGGCCTCCAGCAGAAGCGCTTGCAAGGCGTCGGGGTAGAGTGCCGCATCATTGTTGAGCAGCAGCAGATATTTTCCCTTGGCCTCGGCCGCCATACGGTTGTTGGCGATGCAGAAACCGACATTGCTCTCGCTCACGATCAGCCTGGCACTGGGGTAGCGACCGCGAATATAGGCTACCGATCCGTCGCTGGAGGCATCATCATGAACGAGAATTTCCAGAGAGATATCGCCTTCTTGTTCTAAGACTGATCGCAGGCAATCGTCGATGACCTCCATGCCGTTGTAGTTGGCAATACACACGGAGATGATGGGCTTGGTATCGCTCATACCTGCTGCAGCCAATCCTGGGTGCCCTCAACACCGTCCGGCGGCAAACGCACGCTATCACCCTTCATGGCTTGCGCTCCAGTAGATCTTTATAGGCGGTGGCATAGCGATCGGCACAGGTGTCCCAAGTGCCTATCGACTCTTTTATCCAGCTGCGGGCCGCTTGTCCAGTCATCCGGTTTTGCAGAGGCTCTTCCAGCCAATCGAGGCCCCGGCTAAGTTCGTCACGGCCGGCCGCAAGCCAGCCCGTAACGCCGTGCTGCATCATGTCGCGGTGGGCCGGCAGGTCGGAGGCGAGAACCGGCAGGCCTGCGGCCATGGCCTCCAGCATCACCTGCGGCCGCCCCTCGTCGTGGCGGCTCAGGGTGATCAGCCCGCAGGCTTGAGGGAACCAGTTTTCCAGCAGATCCGCCGGATGTGTGGGGCCGTGGTACCGCACCCAGGAGGGTAGCTCGAGCGTTTCCTGCATCGGCCCGAACAGGTGGAGTTGCCTTGTCTCTCCGAATAACCCTTCACCCCAAGTGAACAGATCGCCTATCTTGTTGTGGGTGAGACGAGTCACTGCCAACCAGTGCCGCGCGTGATCTGCCGGCGGATGGCGTACGACCTGAAACCAGGGATCGTCGACCCCAAAAGCGATCGGGCGAATTTCGGCGAGATCGCCAAATGCCTGCTCCAGCTCAGGTCGCATCCAGTCGGCATTGGGGGCGAGGATTGCGCGTCGCTGCCGGAGCACGGCGCGTAACAAAGACGTCATGCCGGGCAGGCGCACCAAGCCAAAATCACTTCCCAGCACCGTGATCAGCGCTGGCGTCGTCGTGCCCCACAAAGGCAATGCATTTTGAAGCCAGTTGACATGGACCACGTCCGCCGGGTGGTGCCGGTAAGCGCGCCGCAGGCGCGCCAGCAAGGCCACGATGGTTTTAGCGGCCAGCGTCTTGCGGGTACGCAGCAGGTGCGCGATTCCGCCTTGCTGCGACAGGCGCCCAAGCCAGAGTGCATCAGCTGCCGTGGTCGCAGCACTCACGCCGACAGGTAATTCACCGGGTGGAGCCCACAGCGAAAGACTGATATCACCGCGCCGCGCCAGCGCGGCAACCTGATTGGCAATAAAGCGGCCGCGCCAGTCCCGAGGAGTTTCCGGGTAGGAGGTGCTGCTCATCAGTATGTTCAAGCTATGTCTTCCAGGTCGGGACTACTCAGCGTATATCGACGGCATGGCCTTTCCAACAGGCCGCAACAGCCGCCATTGCGGGTTCTGCGCCAGGCATTCGGCGGCCCAACCCGGCAATGCGACGGCGCCTATGAATAGCATGCCTCCATCCGGCACATCCTTCCAGGATACACAGCCATTACTCGGTGAATACGCCTTGGCCCCGGTCAGGTAACGCAGATAAAGAGCGCGATAGTCGGTCAGCACGACGGTGGACGAATTGACAGAGCCGATACTTTCCCTCATGGCCAGACTGGTGCGTGTGGTGTCGCGAAGGTCCCTGAATCCAAGGCCGAAGTTGGAACGCCAGCGAGGCACCCCGTCTGCGGCGTAATTTTTGTGCACCCTCTGTGCCTGCTCAAAGCCGGCGTTGACCAGCAGGCCAAGCAGCAAGGCCATCAATACCTTGCGGGTTTCCGGTAAACGATCCGAGTACGCGGAACTCACGGCCGGCGCCATGGCCAGAAGCAGAAAAGGAAACCCCACGGCCAGCATGCGCAGATCCAGGTCGACGGTGACCTGGACTTTCCTGGCGTAAAGCAGGAAGACAAGGTAGCCGGCCAGCCAGACGAGAGGCAGCCAGATTTCCGGGGGGCGAAGCCACCGAATACCGCTGCGGCGAAACGCCTTGTAGGCTACAAAAGCGGCCGCGATGAGGATCGGAAGCTCCAGGTTCGCACGCAGCACCATGCTGAACGAGAAAAAAGAATGCTCAAACAGATCGACGATGGTCGCCATATCTTCAAACAACCTGTCCATCCGGGTCACGCCTCCGCGGTCTGAGCCCGAAATGTTGCCGGTCAGCTGCCAGTTGCGAAGCCACAGCGGGAATGCCACGGCGGCGCCCAGAAGCATGGCGCCGGCCGCATGCGTAATCCGCTTGCCCAAGGCTGAACCCGACGCCACGAGAACCGAAAATCCCAACAAGGGCAGGAAAACCGCTCCCGCGTATCGAACCCAGTTGCTGCCTCCTATGAGGACGGCAGCGGCGGCCAGCCAGATGAATTTCTCCTGCGAAATCCGGTATTTCCAGAAAGCGGCATAGGCCAGCAGCAAAACTGGAATAAACAGGGTCTCGCTCCAGGCATGGCCGTACACGATCATGCTCATCGGCGTAAACGCATTCACAACCGCCATGATGCCGGCGACGCTCGCGCTGCCGGTGACCATCCGGCAAACCCAGAAAACGGACAGACTGGTGACCATCAGCAACAGCGGATTCAGCAGGGAAGAGACCTTGTCGATATCGCCGCCCCCCAGGTTCAGGGTGGCGGCCCATAGCGCCGGATAGGCAGGCGGCCAGTTAACCAGGGGCAGGAGTTCAGGCACCGGCGAATACACGTTGCTGGCCTGCATCGGATGCCCCGCCAGAAACTGGAGTGCCGCGTCCCGGTAAGTCAATGAATCCATCGTATAGGCGACCCGTCCGCCCGTTGCATAGTGCATCAGTCCCCATGCGATCGCCAACGCGACCAGGACGATGAAGGCCGCCTTCATGGCCGAGAGCGATTCTCCAAGGCCGGCGGCGGCAGGGGCGCCTTGCTCCGCTGCAGCGTCATTCACTTTCATGGCCCCCGGTATCTATATTTTTATAGTGCAAGGCGGATATCTGCTCTGAAACAATGCCGATCAGGAAGGTAAAGACGGCGGAAATGAACAGCAAGGCACTCATGTTGGTAAACCGGCCGGCAGTCAGGTAGGTATACAAATAGTAGGCAATGCCTGTTAAAAAGAAGCCCGCACTGATGGGGAGAAAAAGCTTTTGCGGGGAAAACAGCGTGCCGATCTTGATGATGATCAGCAGGAAACGCAAGCCGTCACGCAAGGGATGAATGTGGCTGGCGCCGTTGGCCCTGCGGGGCGAGTGAATCGGGACATAGGCCACGCCGTAACCGGCCCGAAAGAAACTCATGGTGATCGTCGTCGGATACGAAAACCCGTTCGGCAAGAGGTACAGGAACTGGCGAAACCGGGATGCGTGCACGACCCTGAACCCCGAAGTCAAGTCGGCGATCGGCTGCATCACCATCCAGCTCGCGAAACGGCTGAAAATGTCATTGGCGACGGCGCGATGAAGGCCGGCTTGCGAGCCTGTCTGCCGCGCCCCTACAACCATGTCGTAGCCTTCCTGGAATTTTTCGATCAGGACAGGAACGTCTTCGGGCTTGTGCTGGCCGTCGCCGTCCATGAAAACAATCACCTCGCCCTGCGCCGCGCGAGTTCCGGTCTTGATCGCCGCGCCATTGCCCTTGGGGTAGGGATGCCTCAGGTGTTTGACCCTTGATTCAGCACACACAGCGGCCGTATCGTCGATGGAGCCGTCATCGACAACCAGTATTTCCGCGTCGGGCAGGAGGGCCACAAGGCGAGGCAGGATACCGCGCAGGTTTGCCGCCTCGTTCCTGGCGGGAATCACGATAGAGACTTTGACTGGGTGGATCATGGAAACCTTGAGCAATTCGCGCCAGTGCCGTGTGATGTTACTTTGCAGCGAGCAATTCGTTGAGCGTCTGGCGTTCGTCCGCCGATAGATTTTCGCCCTGCAGTTCGCGCAGCAGGCGCAGTGCCTGCTCCCGCTCTCCTGAAATCAACACCAGCTGCGCCCATTTGAGCCGATTGCTCGGATTGCCCGGGTTCAACGCGAGCGACTGTCCCAGTGCGCTGCGGGCCGCCGGCAGGTCGCGTTCGTGCAGCCACAGATAGTCTGCGTGCCAGGAATGCAGGAAGGCCTGCACATAAGGAGAAACACCGGGATTGGCGATAGCGGAGGCAAACAGACTGTCTACCTCCGGCCTGCTCACGCATGCCGTGCCATCAATGGCCATTAACTTCAGACTGTACAGCACGCTTCTGTCGCCCGGCGCAAAGCGTGTTTGACGCAAACGGCGAGACAATTCGTCGAATGCGGCCTGGTTTAGCGCTTTTGTTGCCTTGCAGTCCAGCTGGATCAATCCGAGCAAGCTCATCTTGAACTCCGGGTTCACCCCGCTGGCGGCTTCATAGTGGGCGCGGGCAAGGGTATAAATCCGCGAGTTGGGCGTGGCGGAATCCAACAAGTTCGAGAGCGCAATTCCTGCCTCATGGCGAGCCTGGGCCGACGCCGGATGGTGCTGCGCTTCAACTTGGGTGCGCCGCAGGTCCTCGCCGAACTGGTTCGCCCGCAATCCGGTGACAAAAGAAGAATAGACCAGGGCTGTACCCGCAAGTGCAATACCCACCGGCCGGTACCGCCGATCCTCCAGCGAGCGCGCCAGCGCGCAACCGGCTACCAGCAAAACGCCGAGGAGAGGAAGGTAGTTCCGGTGCTCGTGGGCGAGTTCCAGCGGCAACACGGTGGACTCAAGGGCATGGCCGATCAGGAACCAAGCGATGCCGAAAGCTGCGAGGGGCGCGCTTTTTCGCAGCCGCCAGGTAAGCCACACCAAGCCGCCGAGCCCGAGCATCGCGGGCAAGGTTGTCCACGGCGAAAAGAGACCGGTGGAAATAGCAATATCGTCGTGATACAGGCCAAAAGCGTCAATACGCGGCGCAACCATCAGGCCGAGATAAAACCAAAGTATCCGGCCCTCCGTCATCAGACGCTCGAGGAGCGAGAACGGGCGAAGATCATAGCCGGCCCACAACCATTGCGATCGGCCAAGCAATACGTACACTGCACCGGCGATCAGAATAAGGCCCACCAAGGCAACAAAACCGCGGGCAAAACGGTCCAGCCCGCCGGATGCGGCTCTGCGCAGGATCGCCTCCCAGGCGAGCACGAATAAGGGAAAAAGCGCACCCGTTTCCTTGCTGAGAAAAGACAATGGCCACAGAACAACCCATGCCAATGCCATCCACATGGCACCGGTCCGACCGCCTTGTTGCCGTCCACGCATATGAAGCAGCAATGCAGCGAGAAGAAAGAAGGCCGACAAGCTCGCCATGCGCTGCACAACATGCAAGACGGCAAGAAGCTGGATAGGCTGCAACAGCCATGAGGCGGCCACAAAACCGGACGCAATCAGCGCATTGTCCTGCTTTGCCGGGGGTATCGCCGCAGTCAGGAAGCGGAGCGCCAGGCTGAACACCAGGAACCCACAAGCGAGGTGAATCGCGAGATTGGTCGCCTTGAAGAAAAAGGGATCGAAGCCGCTGAAATAGTAGTTGAGCGCAAAACTAAACTGGGCTACCGGCCGCCCAGAAGGGCCCGCGCCGCCACTCACGAAAGCTTGATGGATCGATTCGAGCGATAGCTTTTCGAGTCGCACGCCTTGTGCAAAAAGAATGCTGGGCCCGTCATCGAAGAAAAATCCCCCCTGCAAACCCGGCCAGTAGATGGCAACAAAAAACGCGCCCGTAAGAAACGCGGCCAATGCAAGGATGTACGGTATTCGCATAAAAGGGAAGCAAAGAAAAAGCCCCTTGGCGAGAAGGCCAAGGGGCTTTTTTGACAGTTCAATCGATCAGAAGTCTTTGCAAGAACTTGGCAGGTACTTGGCGTCCACAGCGCTTTGGCCGCCGCCGCATGTCCACAGCACTTGGCCCGTATCCGTGTTAGGACTACCGCGCAACACAACCTGTTTGCCCGAAGCGCCAGCTGGCAGGCCAGCATTGGTTTTCGTCAACACGATGATGTCACCCTGAGAAGCCGTCCCCGTATATGTAACGGATGCGACATACTTAGTTGCCTGATCCTGCACGCCCATAGACGCTTGCGTAAGCGTCAAGGTGTTTCTCTGCGCATAGGTTTCCGCGACAGCCGTACGGCCGGAAGAACCAGCCAAGATAACTTCGGACATTTTGGCGCGAACCATGTAATCCTGGTACGCAGGCAGGGCCACAGCGGCCAAGATACCAATGATCGCGACAACAATCATCAATTCAATCAGGGTAAAACCCTGCTGGAGAGAACGCTTCATGAATAACTCCTTAAATGGGAAACAATAAAACTACAAGGCTTTCAGACCGAGCAGTTTCCATGCCAGCAGCGTCTGTCCCTGTTGGCTCGTATTTCCCCGCGCGAAAACCACTGAGATTTGAATTTTTAATCCGGTTCTTGTCATTTTGAGCTGTTTTTTATGACATTTTTGTCACGTCCTCGCCCACATGTTCGAGCAGGTCTTACCCAATTTTCTGGATTACCCATGTCGTCATCTCATCGGCATAATCTGCCGCAATTCCGGCATCTAGAAGCGCCCACTTAAAAACGTTTCCGAGTTGGGCTTTTTTGTAGGTGTTCAATTTATGCTGCGCTTTGAATTGAACAATCTGGACCACCATTTTTTCCAAGACGTAATCGACTTTTTTGGCAAACTCCTTGTCTCCCCGTTGTGATGCCTTGGGGATTCTTTCCAGGAAAAATTGCGCAAGAGACGCGCCAAATTTTTTCGCCTCGCCGGCGTCAAACCAAGCCAATGCCATACTGATCCCTGATAGTGTTGCTCGTGCGCCAATTATAGAATCAGCGGGGTTTCGTAACCCTCCAGCCAGACCCAGACTATCGAACTGGTGTTTCATCACCCAATCTCCGGCCATTCTCAATGGCCAATTCAATAGGTTAGCAATGGGACTTTTTGACCGATTGGTACAGCGCAAAAGCAGCACCTCCGAGCCCGGTGTTGATATGGCTCTTAATAATTCACTGGAAGCCGAACGCTGGTTGGAAAAAGGCATGCTGCTGGAACAGCAAGGCGAACTGGACGAGGCCTTGAACTGCTATCAATCGGCCATTGAACTGATGCCTACGCTCGCGCGAGCCCACTTCAACTACGGCAACATTCTGCTGGACCGCGGCGATGCGCAAACCGCGTTGGATGCTTACAGGCAGGCCATCCGGTACAAACCGGATTCGGCCGCAACTCATTTCAACATGGGCAACGCCCATCTGCGCTTGGCAGCGCCTGAAGCCGCCCTCGCAGCCTACCGACAGGCGCTCGCGCTAAAGCCGGATTTTGCGGATGCCCGAGCAGCACTTGAGATGGTGCTTGAGGTAGGGCCAGGTTATGCTGAAACTTGGTTCGAACAAGGCCTTGCCCAGCAGGATCTGGAGCAATTTGACCGCGCCAAGGAACTCTATCGTCAAGCCATTGCCATAAAGCCTGACCATATAGCCGCCTGCAACAATCTTGGCGGCATACTGCTTCGAGAACAGCAATTCGACCAAGCGGTGTCGTATTTTCGGCGTGCCGCGGAAGCGGACCCCGGCAATGCCGCAGCCCAGATGAATTTGGGTGATGCTTTGTGGGCGCTTAAGAAGAAAGAGGAAGCAATTGCCCGCTACCGCCGGGCACTGGAAATTGCGCCCGATTATGCGGCGGCATGGGTTCGACTCGGCAATATTCAAGGAGACCAAGGCCAGCATAGCGACGCCGTCGCCAGTTATCTCCGCGCATTGGAAAGCGAGCCCGACAACGCCGAGGCCAACCTGAATCAAGCCTTCGCCCTGCTAGAACTTGGACAACTTGATTCGGCGGAACAGTGCCTGCGCCGCACCCTTGAGATTGAACCTGGCTCTGCGGAGGCTCACAATGGGTTGGGCCTCACCATGAAAAAGCGCCACGAAATGGACGCCGCTTTACTCTGCTTCCAAAAGGCTTTGTCTCTTCGACCCAAGTTTTCAGCCGTCCACAGCAACATAGGAAGCGTATTGCAAGCTATTGGGCAGAATGATGCTGCCGCACAAAGTTATCAGCGGGCTCTGGACGTCGACCCCGACTCCGCAATCGCGCACTCCAATCACGGTAGCGTGCTGCACAGTCTCGGAAAAGTCGACCAGGCTGAGGCAAGCTGTCGACGGGCACTGGAGATCGACCCCCAGCTTGCGGAGGCCCATAACAACCTCGGCGTAATTTTTAGTCGCACCAACAGGCTCGCCGAGTCCATCGCGAGTTTTGAGCGCGCCATCAAGGCCAACGGGAATTACGCTCATGCTTATGCCAACTTAGGGGGCGTTCAGAAAGATATCGGTCGCCTTGCGGAGGCATTGGACACCTTGCGACAGGCGCTTGAAATTGATCCCAATAACGTCATAACGCACAACAATCTGCTGTTCACTTTTAACTATGTGGCCAACTTGCCTCCCGAACAATTGCTGTCGGATGCGAAACGTTTTGGCGAAGTAGCCGCACGCCTTGCACAACCCCGCACGCATTGGAAAAACCCAACCGATCCCCATCGGGTGTTGCGTGTGGGCTTTGTGTCCGGTGATCTCGGCGATCATCCGGTGGGATTTTTTCTTGATGGCGTGTTAGCAGCGCTAACTTCTCGCCCTGGCGGCACGCTGGAATTGTTCGCCTATCCCACCTTTACCTGCGACGATGAGACAAGCGAGCGACTGCGCGCTTGCTGCAAAGGCTGGCATCCGGCAACCGGCCTTTCAGACAAAGCCTTGGCGCAACGCATCACGGATGACAGAATTGACATCCTCATTGACCTGTCTGGGCATACGGCGCACAACCGCCTGCCAATGTTCGCCTGGAAGCCGGCACCCGTGCAACTCACCTGGCTTGGTTATTTGGCGACCACGGGCCTGAGCACCATCGACTACCTTATCGCGGACGCATGGACCCTGCCAAAAGACCGGGAGGCCTATTTCACCGAAAAAATTTGGCGTTTGCCTGAGAGCTATATCTGCTTCACGCCACCTGCAAACAATGCCCTGCCCGGGCCGCTTCCGGCTAACAACAACGGCTACGTCACCTTCGGCTGCTGCAACAATTTGTCCAAAATGAATGGCGACGTGGTAGCGCTTTGGTCGCGCGTACTTCACGCAGTTCCACACAGCCGCTTGCTCCTCAAGTCCACGCAGCTTCACGAAGCTTTTGTGCGGCAAAAGGTGCTTGACCGGTTTGGCATTCACGGCATCGGGCCTGATCGGCTGATCTTAAAAGCTTATGTCCCGCGCGGCGAACACTTGCTGACGTATTGCGAAATGGACATTGCACTCGATCCGTTTCCCTATCCCGGCATCACCACCAGTGTCGAGAGCCTGTGGATGGGTGTGCCGGTCTTAACTCTGGCCGGTGAATCCTTTTTATCGCGCCAAGGCGTAGGCCTGCTAATGAACGCCGGTTTGCCCGAATGGGTGGCCGCCAACCCGGACGACTATGTCGCCCGGGCGAAAGCGCATGCCGGTGATCTGCAAGCCTTGGCAAGGCTACGAAGCAGGCTGCGCAGCGAGGTACTGGCCTCCCCGATCTTCGACGCGCCGCGCTTTGCAGGTAACTTCGAAACTGCCTTGCGCGACATGTGGCACAAATGGTGTAGCCGGGATCGTGAACTCCATCTCCGGGATAGAGAGGGAAATGGGACTGCTTGACCGCCTTTTGAAAACGAAGTCTGGGCATGTCAGCGATACCAAAATTGCGACAGCTGCAGGCCCGAGCGAAGCGGAACGCCTTCTAGAGGAGGGCGTCACACTTGAGGCTAGAGGACAGCCAGAAGAAGCGTTGAATCGTTACGAAGTGGCAATCGGCCTGAAACCCGAACTGGCACGCGCCCACTTCAACCGGGGCAACATTTTGCTGGACAAGGGCGACGCCGCAGGCGCACTGGCCGCCTACGAACAGGCCGTAACATATAAACCGGACTCGGCCGCTGCCTATTACAATATAGGCAGTGCTCACCTGCACCTGGGAAACGCCCGCGAAGCGATCGCCGCCTGCCGCCAGGCCATTACTTTGAAACCTGATTTCGCCGACGCCCACGTCAGTCTCAACATGGCCCTCGGAAGCGAGTCGCGGGATCTCGGCAAGTTCGATGAAGCTGAAGCAAGCTATCGCCGCGCGCTGGAGATCAACCCGCGGCTTGCTGAAGCCCATCATAGTCTCGGCATACTTTTCGGCCTTACCAACCGAGTCGCCGAGTCCGTCGCGAGCTTTGAGCAGGCCCTCAGGACCAAGGGTGACTATGCCGAAGCACACACCAGCCTGCTGTTCTTTTATAACTACGTGGCCGACCTGGCCGCAGAACAGTTGCTGAGGGACGCGAGACGGTTTGGCGAAGTCGCCGCACGTCTGGCACAGCCTTACACGCGATGGAAAACCTCACCCGATCCTCTGCGAGTGTTACGTGTGGGTTTTGTATCTGGCGACCTTAGAGACCATCCAGTGGGATGTTTTCTGGAGGGTGTGCTGGCGGCGCTGACATCCCGCACTGAAAGCCGGCTGGAGTTGTTCGCCTACCCCACCTTTACCTGCGACGACGAGACAAGCGCGAGGCTGCGCGCTTGCTGCAAGGACTGGTATTCGGCGGTCGGCCTTTCAGATGAAACTCTGGCGAGACGCATCACGGAGGACGGCATTGACATCCTGATTGACCTGTCCGGGCATACGGCGCACAACCGGCTGACAATGTTCGCCTGGAAGCCAGCGCCTGTGCAACTAACCTGGCTTGGTTATCTTGCAACCACGGGCCTGGCGGCCATCGATTACGTTATTGCGGACGAATGGACCCTGCCAAAAGACCAAGAGGCTTATTTCACTGAAAAGGTTTGGCGCTTGCCTGAGAGCTATATCTGCTTCACCCCACCGCTACATGAGGCGCTGCCTGGGCCGCTTCCGGCCATCGGCAACGGCTACATTACTTTCGGAAGTTGCAACAATTTGACCAAGATGAACGACGACGTCGTGGCTCTTTGGGCGCGGGTACTGCACACAATACCCAACAGTCGCCTGCTCCTGAAGTCGAAGCAACTTCAGGCGGTCTTTATGCGACAGAATGTGGTTAACCGGTTTGGTGTTCATGGCATTGACGCGGAACGGCTGATATTAAAAGCCCATGTTTCACGCGGCGAATACTTGATGACGTATTGCGAGATCGACATCGCGCTGGATCCGTTTCCCTATCCCGGCATCACCACCAGTGTTGAGAGCCTTTGGATGGGTGTGCCAGTTTTAACGCTGTCCGGCGAGCAGTTCTTATCGCGCCAGGGCGTCGGCCTGCTGATGAATGCCGGCCTGCCCGACTGGATCGCGACCGATACCGACGATTACCTGGCCCGGGCGGTATCGCATGCCAGCGACCT
>JAJKJM010000059.1 GCA_021153985.1 Polaromonas sp. | reverse complement strand
GGCTTCACCATCAGCGGCGCGCGCAACAAACTCCAGGAAATCGTCCAGATCGAACGCGACAAACGCCGCAATGGCGAGGTCATGCTCGAAGGCGTTGAAGTGCTTGAGGGCGGCGAGTCCATCCTCGACGACTTTGAAGACTCGACAGACCACTCCGACTTCGAAGACAGCGAACCTGAAGGCGCTGATCTGCCCACCGGCACTGCAGCGCAGCAAAGGCTTCAGCTTGTGCGGCGCGAGTTGTTCGAAATCCGCGATCTGCTCGGCACCAACCACTGAGAAGTGCGCTGCGCCACGTTATAATCTGAGGCTTCGGTGTGTGGCGCAGCCTGGTAGCGCACTTGCATGGGGTGCAAGGGGTCGAAGGTTCGAATCCTTTCACACCGACCAATATTGATAGGGGTTAGCAGATTAGCGTCTGCTAGCCCTTTTTCATTGGTGGGACTCGAACTGTAAAAGGTTGCCGTGCAAAAGTGCTGCAGGCCTTATGCGAATCTACCCAAGAGTTGCAATGCCCCGCGTAGCCCGCTTAAGCGCGGCCCGCGCCAGCAGGCGCGTCGAATCCAGCGTCGGCAGCGGTGAGTTCGCATCGCTCATGATCAGCGGGATTTCGGTACAGCCCAACACAACCGCGTCGCAGCCCTCGCTCTTCATACGCGCCATGACCTGCTGGAAGTACGCAATGCCCTCGGGTTTGAAAACACCGTACACCAGCTCATCCATGATGATGCGGTTGATTTCGTCGCGCTCGGCGTCGGTCGGGCGCAGGTATTGCAGCCCGCGTGCTGTGAGCTTTTCAGGATAAACCTCGCTGTTCGTCAGCCATCGGGTGCCGGTGATGCCGATGCGCTGGTATCCGCGCTGCGTGGCCTCTTCGGCGACGACCTCTGCAATGTGCAGCCACGGCAATGGCGAGCGCTCCTGCACATAAGCAAACGCCTGGTGGATGGTGTTGTCGGGGCAGATCAGGAAGTCGGCGCCGGTTTTGGCGAGTTTGTGGGCTGATGCCAGCATGATGTCGCCCACGCCTTCCCAGTCATTGCGGTAAATGCATTCCATGTAGTCCGACAGGGAAGGCGTGTGCATGGACACCTCGGGATGGGCGTGCGGGCCGAGGAGTTTCGCGCCTTCCGCGCAAATGGTCTGATAACAAAGCGCTGCGCCTTCTGCGGAGCAGCCGACGATGCCGATGTGCCGGGGTTTGGGCATGGTGCTGATAGCCTTGTGAAAGAGTTGCCGCGGCCGGTGCCGGGCGCGGTCATTCATTCAAGTGGATTCAGCGACTGCGGTTTTCAACCCCTGAGAACCCCTGAGTGGAAGGGCTTCGCATGCCCGCTCAGGCAGGCTCGGGCGCCAGCTCCCGGGTCGATGCCTCGGCTTCGCCAGAAGCCTCTTCATCCCCTAGCTCGCCACCGAGCGCGTCCAGCAGATCAGGGATCAGCGACGACAGCTCGCCGGTGATGATGGCCGCGTCGGTGTCAAATCCGTCGTCGTCTTTGCCGCTTTCCTGCACGCCGTCCAGCACCACATCCAGCAGCTTGAGTTTTTTCAGCTGCGCGGTTTCCGTCAGCACAAACGACACGCGCTCGTTCCACGTCATCGCCAGCTGCGTCGGCACCTTGCCGGCGGCGATGTGCTGGGCCACTTCGTCGATCTCCAGTGTGTGGCGCGAATAGCGCACAGTTGATTTTTGGTCGTCGGGTGTCTTGAGTTCGCAATCCCGGTCGACCGAGAAGTTGTACGGCGCTTCGCGGGTCGACAACCAGTGCGACATCGCGGCCGCAGCCGACATTTGCGTCTGGATAGGGCTGGCCTTGATGCCGGGCAAGGCGCCTGGCACTTCGCTCAGTGCTTCCACCAGGTAACTCACGATCTTGTCGGCGCCGGTGAGGTTGCCGGAGTCGACCACCAGGAATTTGTTGGCCATGTCAATCCACAGCGTGGTCGTCGAGCGCTTGGTGAAGGCGCGCGGCAACAGGTCGAGCATGACCTCCTGCTTGAATTCTTTTTTGATCTTGGCGCCTACGCGTTCGCGGCCGGTTTCTTCCTTGTATTTCTCGATGCGCTCTTCGACGGCGGCCTTGATGGCCGACGAGGGCACGGGGCGGCGCTCGGTACACAGGCGGGCGATCAGCTGGCGGCCCACGCTTTCGATCAGCACGGTGCTCTTGTTGCCGCGCGGAGGCACCCAGCCGCTGGACTCGGGCTCTGTGGCGCCGCAGGGCACAAAGCGGTGGGACTGGAAAATTTCTTCAAGCGCTTCCAGCGGAGGAAGCACAAAATCGTCGGCAATGCGAAAAAAGATTGCGGTGTTGAACATGGAATCCCGGAAGGGGTTGAAAGAAGGAAGCTGGCGAAGGCCGAAGGGGAGGGCGAAAAGGCTCGCGGTGAGAACCGGCGGCGGATGCAGAGAAATTCTACCGGGTGCCTGCCTGCTGAATGTAACGGCCGGCGCTGGCTGGAAGGTGCTCAGTCAATATCAAACGAATGGATGCCGTAAGACCCTTTGCGGCGGTCTTCGAAGTACTGCTCCAGCGTTTGTTTCACCGTCTTGAAGGCGATTTCGTCCCAGGGGATTTCGGCCTCGGTGAACAGTTTGGCTTCCATGGTTTCGTGGCCCGGGTTGAACTCGGCGCTTAATAGCCGCGCCCTGTAATAAAAGTGCACCTGCCCGACACGCACCACGTTCATCACGGTGAAAAGGCCCAGCATTTCATACTGGGCGCCGGCTTCTTCGTCGGTCTCGCGGGCCGCGCCCTGCCAGGTGGTTTCGCCCAGCTCCATGAAGCCGGCAGGCAATGTCCATTTGCCCCGGCGCGGCTCGATGTTGCGTTTGCACAGCAGCACCTGCGCGCCGTCTTCACCCCAGCTGGGCACCGTGCCGACGACGTTGAGCGGGTTTTCGTAGTGGACGGTGTTGCAGGCCGGGCAGACAGCCCGCTCTTTCGTGTCGCCGTCATCCGGCAGGCGGTAGGCCACGGCGGTGCCGCAGACGCGGCAGTGGTTCAGGGGCAGGCGGAGCATCGGATGAGTGTAGCGGCTTTGCGCCGGGAGAGGCCCGCCGCGGTGCGCGGCGGGCCTGCCCGGGTGCTATGAAAAATATAGCTACCAGCCCATATGGGTATTGGGCTAGAGGCCTATTTTTCTAATAAACCCTATTTGAGTGACGAGTAGTTCACCGGTACCCAGGTGTAAGCCTTTCCCGCGCCTTTGCGCACATGGCCCAGGCCGGGGAAGGCAATATGCGCCGCACCGACCAGGTAGCCGTTTTTCGCGGCATCGGCATAGGCCTTGGCGCGCTCTTTCGCAGCCGAAGGCGACTCGGAGTCAAATTTGATGGTGACCTCCGGGTTGTCGAACTGGACGGCGGCCACATGCATCAGGTCGCCCCACAGCAGCAGCTTTTCGCCTTTGCTCTCCACCACATACACGCTGTGGCCGGCGGTGTGGCCGTGTGCCGGCTGCGCCTTGACACCGGGCACCAGCTCGGTAGCGCCTTCAAAGGTCTTGAGCTTGCCGGCCGCGGCGTAGGGCTTGATAGACGCCATGGCGCCCTGGAAGAAGCCCTGGGACTCCTTGGGCGCTGCATTCATCTTCGCTTCGTCCAGCCAGAAGTCGGCGTCGGCCTTGTCGACGCGCACGATGGCGTTAGGAAAGGCCATGGCGCCATCCACCACCAGGCCGCCCACATGGTCGGGGTGCATGTGGGTGATATAGATCTCGTCGACTTGCTCGGGCTGGTAACCGGCCGCTTTGAGGTTGGCCTGCAGGCTGCCCAGGGTCGGGCCGAAGAGGCCGGAGGCGCCGGTGTCGATCAGCACCAGCTTGCTGCCTGTGTTGATGAGATAGGCATTGACGGAGGTTTCCACCGCGTCGGGCAAAAACGAACGCTTCAGCGCCGCGCCGACCTTGGCCGGCGTCGTGTTGGTGAGCAGGTCTTTCACCGGCAGCTTGACGGTGCCGTCCGACAGGGCGGTGACTTCAAAATCGCCGAGCGTGATGCGGTAGTAGCCGGGCGCCTGGGTTTTGACCATGGGGCCGGCGGCAAAGGCCGGCAGCGTGACAAGGGTGAATGAAGCGGCCAGGCCTGAGACCAGAATGGTGGCGGCCAGGTTTTTGAATGAGCGTGGCATGACGTGACTCCCTTGGGTTGAATGACTGAATGGATGGGGCGATGCGGTGTGGATTCTTATGCATGCGGGCTATGCACGGATGTGCGGCCCCAGTAACCCGGCTCGCGGCACAGGTTTTCCGGGAGATGAGTTGTTATGACATTGATAGCGAATTCCCTATGCAGCTACTGGGCTGGAGGCCTAAAACACATACAAGCCATAAAAAAACCGGGCCTGGGCCCGGTTTCCTGAATGCGCATCGGATGCACCGTTGCGGGCTATGGAGCCTCTTGATCAGGCCTTCGTCGTCTTGGTGTGCTTTTCGATCAGGCTGCGTGCCGTGTCCAGCAGCTTCTTGCCGTCAAAGCCCTTCTTGTTCATGTCTTCGACCCACTCGACTTCCACCGTGCGGGACTTGCGGCGGAACTCTTGGGCTTCGGCGGCGCTCACGGTGTAGATGGTGTTGCCGCGGTCGCTCGCGGTCTTGCGGCCCGGGATGTCATTGCCCTGCTGCACCTTGCCCAGCCAGGCCGAGGTGGCCATGCCGGAGTTGTTGTCGATGACCTTCTTGAGGTCAGGCGCCAGCGAGTTGTACTTGGCCTTGTTCATCGCCATCACAAACGTGGTGGTGTAGAGGCTGCCGCCGGCAGGGTCGAACTCGGCGTGGAACTTGGTGAGCTCGTTGACCTTGACCGAAGGCACCACTTCCCAGGGAATCACGCAGCCGGTGATGGTGCCTTTGCTCAGCGCGTCGGGGATCTGCGGCAGCGGCATGCCCACGGGCGTGGCGCCCAGCACGCCCATCAGCTTGGTCACCTGGCGCGTCGGCGCGCGCAGCTTCAGGCCACGCATGTCGGCAATCGACTTGACGGGCTTGTCCACCGTGTGGATCACGCCGGGGCCGTGCACCTGCAGCGCCAGCACCTGCGTGTCCTTGAACTCATCCGGAGCCATCGTCTGCACATATTCCCAATAGGCCTTGGAAGTCGCCTCGGCGTTGGACATGATGAAGGGCAGCTCAAACACCTCGATGCGGGGAAAACGGCCGGCCGTGTTGCCGGGCAGCGTCCACACCACGTCAACCACGCCGTCCTTGGCCTGGTCATACAGCTGCACGGGCGTGCCGCCCAGTTGCATGGCGGGGTAGCCTTCAAACTTGATGCGGCCGCCGGACTCCTTCTCGACCTTGTCCATCCAGGGCTTGTGCATGGCCAGCCACACGTTGGAGGTCGGCGACATGAAGGTGTGGAACTTCAGGGTCACGGCCTGCTGGGCCAGGCTAGAGAGCGCCGGCGCGCCCAGTGCGGCGGCGGCGCCGGTTTTCAGAAGTGTGCGGCGATGGATCATGGGAGTCTCCGTTGGTAAAAAGATGATTTGACGTTATACGAAACCCGGCCTGGCTGAACCGGTGAATTCCCTTGAATGCGGCCTGCAGGTCAATTCATGAACTTCACCAGCCACAGGGCAATGCCCGGGAAGGCGAGCATCAGCACGATGCGGATCAGGTCGCTGATGAGGAAGGGCAGAACGCCACGGAAGCTTTCGCCGAGCGGCACGTCCTTGGCCATGCCATTGACGACGTAGACGTTCAGCCCCATGGGTGGAACCAGCAGGCCGAAGGACACCACCATCAGGATCAGGATGCCGAACCAGATGGCCAGCGACTCTTTGGGCATGCCGAAATCCAGGCCCATCACGACCGGGAAAAAGATCGGGATCGTCAACAGGATGATGGAGAGCTCCTCGGTCACCATGCCCAGCAGCAGGTGCAGCGCCACGATGGCGACCATGACCCAGATCGGCGCCAGATGCCAGCTGGCGATCAGCCCGACCAGCTGGTGCTGGATCTGCGTCAGCGCCAGTGTCGAGTTCATGATGTCGGCGCCGATGAAGATCAGGAAAATCATGGCTGAGCTGGTGGCGGTGCCGTAAAAGCAATGCTTGAACTTCTCCCAGGTCATCTCGCCCTTGGCCAGCGCCGCCAGGAAGGCCGTCGCGGCACCCACGGCCGCCCCCTCGGTTGGCGAGAAAAAGCCGCCGTAAATACCGCCAAACACCAGGGTGAATACGGCGGCGATCGGTGCCAGCCCGATGATCAGGCGCGTGTTCATCTTCGGCGGGTTCTTCACGACCTCCGGTGCATGGCCCGGCACGACACGCACGTAGACGGCGATCACCAGCATGTAACCCAGCATCGCCAGGACGCCCGGGATGGTGGCGGCGAGAAACAGCTTGGCGATGTTCTGCTCGGTCAGGATGGCGTAGATCACCAGCGGTACGGACGGCGGGATCAGGATGCCGAGCGTCCCGGCGGTGGCCAGCGTGCCGGTGGCCAGGCGCCCCGAATAGCCGTGGCGTTTCATTTCGGGCAGGGCCACGCCCGTGATGGTGGCTGCGGTGGCGACGGAAGACCCGCAAATCGCGCCGAAGGCCGCGCTGGCCATCACGGCGGCCATGGCCAGCCCGCCTTTGAGCCGGCCGGTGATGGCGGCGGTGAATTCGAACAGGGACTTGCTGATGCCGCCTTGCGTGGCGAACTGGCCCATCAGAATAAAGAGCGGGATCACCGACAGGTCATAACTGGCAAAGCGCGCGAATGCCATGCTGTTCATGAAGTTGGAAAACGGGCCCCATCCGGTCTGCATGACATAGCCCACGGAGCCTGCCAGGAACATGCTGATGGCAATCGGCGTGCGCAATGCCATCAGCACGAACATCATGGCGATGACCAGGCCTGCGACGGAAAGGCCGCTCATGCCGGAATCTCCGGCTCGGCCCGAAAGCCAAAGACCGCCTGGTGCAAGGCAACCACCGCGGTCAGCAAAAAGCCCGGCACCATGGTGACGTAGGCGTACCACTCCGGAACACCCAGCAGCATGGTGCTGGAGCTGGTCTGCCACGAGTTCAGGCCGCCGAGCCCGGCGCGCCAGGCCAGCAACACAAAGCACAGGCCCAGCAGCAGGGCTCCCAGCCGGTCCAGTTGTGCGTTGACGCGATGCGGCACACGCGCTGTAAAAAAGTCGACGATGATGTTGCCGCGTTGCAGCTGGCACAGAGGCATGAAGAGGCCCACGGCCGCGCCGGTGGCCAGGCCGACCAGCTCAAAGTCGCCGGGAACGGTCTTTCCCAGGGTTTCGCGGCCGATGATGCTGACACAGGTCAGCAAGGTGATCGCCGTCATCAGCAGCCCGGCCAGGATGGCGCTCAGTTTTGACAGGTTTTCAAGGATTTTCAAGAAGGGTCTCCGAAAAGCAGAAGAGAATTTTGAGGACTTCCCCAAAGCACATGGGCCGATTATCAGAATTGCGGCTTTGCCCGGGCAGGCGGCTTACCCGGAGACCACGAGGTAATTGCGCGGTGATTAAAACAGGTGCGCGGTCATCGCGCAAGCGGCCGCCATTTCTGCATCACCGCTGCATCACCTCTGCACCACTTCTTTCTCCCATGCAAAACGGCCGCGCAGGGCGGCCGTTTTTTTGGTGGTCTGCATCCGCATGGCACGCGTAGTGTGACGTTCTGCGGTGCGGTGCAGCGTGGTGCGATGCCAGTGCCTGCCGCTTACGCGACCTTGACGGTCAGCGTGGGCAGGCCGGCAACGCCACCCACCATGGTGTCGCCCGACACCACGGCATTCACGCCTTCAGGTGTGCCGGTGTAAATCAGGTCGCCGGGTTGCAGTTCCCAGGCGGCCGACAGGTGCTCAATGGTCTCGGCGATGTTCCAGATCAGCTTGGAGACATTGCTGCGCTGGCGGTCCTTGCCGTTGACCTGGATATAGATCTCGGCATTGTTCACGTCACCGGCCTGGGCCGCAGGCGTGATGGGGCCGATGGGCGCGGAGTCGTCATAGGCTTTGCCGATGCACCAGGGGCGGCCCTGCTTTTTCATCTCGCCCTGGAGGTCGCGGCGCGTCATGTCCAGGCCCACGGCGTAGCCGTAGATGTGCTTTTGCGCGTCGGCGGCCTTGATGTTTTTGCCGCCAGTGCCTATGGCCACGACCAGCTCGATTTCATGGTGCAGGTTTTTGGTGAGCGAGGGATAGGGAATGGTGCCGGTGGCGCCGGCATCGACCACGACGGCGGCGTTGGCGGGCTTGAGGAAGAAGAAGGGCGGCTCGCGGCCGGTGAAACCCATTTCCTTGGCGTGCTCTTCGTAGTTGCGGCCCACGCAGTAAATGCGGTTGACGGGAAAACGGTCTTTGGTGCCGACAACGGGGACGGACACCGCGGCCGGTGGGGTAATAACAAAACTCATGACAACCTTTCCTCTCTGTGTATGCCCAATGCCTGATGCACCGGGCGGTCTGAAAAACTGAACAGCACACAACCCTGCGCTGATCGCAATTGCGCAGTGTGCCACGACGGAATCACAAAATGGTCACGCGGGCCAAACTCGAAAGTCGAGATGTTCCCGTCGCGCTCAATGCGGACGGAGCCGCCTCCCTCAACGACGCTGAACACCGCGCCATCGGTCTGGCGCCAGGGCTTGCCCGCAAAGCCTGCCGGCAGGCGCTGCATGAAGGTCGCCATGGTGGGCATGGGCGAGCCGCCGGTGGCCGGGTTCACATAGCGCAGCTTCACGCCGTCCCAGGCGTCGATGTCGGCGTGGGTCTCCAGCTGATGCAGGGTCTCGCGCGTGCGGTCATAGGGGTAGCTGAAGATGGGCGAGGTCTGGCCGCCGAAAGGCGCGTCATAGCGCATCGGCAGCATGTTGGCACCGTAGCGGTGAGTGCTGATGCCTTCGGGCTTGGTGACCTCTTGCTGTTTGGCTGTGCCGTTTTCGGCAAAGCCGGCATCAAAGAAGCGCAGCATGGGGATGTCCAGGCCGTCCAGCCAGACCACCGGCGTATCGGACTCCACGCGGCCTTCATGGCCGTGGTCGTGCCAGGTCCAGCTCGGGGTGATGATGAAGTCGCCCGGCTTCATCTGTGTGCGCTCGCCGTCCACCGCGGTGAAGGCGCCATGGCCTTCCACCACGAAGCGCAGCGCGCTCTGGGTGTGGCGGTGGCTGGGCGCGATCTCGCCCGGCATGATGACTTGCAGCCCGGCATACAGCGACTGCGTGATGCACGACTGCCCGCGCAGGCCCGGGTTCTCCAGGATCAGCACGCGGCGCACAGCCTCTTCAGCCGTGATGAGCTCGCCCGACTGCATCAGGAAGGGATGCACGTCGGCGTACCTCCACAGCGCCGGCTGGCAAGGCGTGCTGGGCGACTGCGGCACCAGCGCGTGCAGCACTTCCCACAGCGGCGTCATGCTGTACGCCGAGATGGCGTCGTAGAAGGCCTTGCGCCCGGCGCTGTGGCCGTGGGCGGGTGGTGGCGTCATGTCCATGGTGGTATCCAGTCTCTGGGTAAAGATCGCCGTTTGAAATTAAAGAGAGCCGTTGTCGAAATACACGCCGTCACGCGTGAGCAACTGCTGCAGCTGTTTCACATCGGTTCCGGCAAAAGCCTGGCCGGCACCTGGCATCGCCGCCGCCGTGCCCGCCGCCTGGCCCATCACAAAGCAGCCGCCGCTGGCGCGCGCGGCCGACTGGCCTTCGTGCGTCATCGACGCGCAGCGGCCGGCCACCAGCAGGTTGGCCACGCCTTGCGGCACCAACATGCGCCAGGGCAGGTCGTTGTAGGCGCGGCCTCGCGGCGCCTCCACATTGCGGGGAAATTTCCAGTCGATGCGGCCGTCGGCGTGCAACTCCATCGGCCAGGCGTTGATGCCGATGGCGTCGTCAAAGCGGGCGGACGAGAGAATGTCTTCGCCACTCAAGGCATAGAGGCCCTGGATGCGGCGTGTCTCGCGGATGCCGACCTGCGGCGCGATGTCCACGATGGCGGACTCTTCAAAGCCCGGCACCTCGCTCTTCAGGAAGCGGAAGTATTCGGTGATCTGGCGGCGGCCTTCAAGCTCGCCGTCGCTGAGCTGCCGCGCGTCGGTGGCGTCCATGGCCATGCCCTGGGCGTTGCGGATCTGCGTGACGTTGGCGCGCCATTCGGTGGGGTTCTTTTGGGGCCGCAAGATCGCGCCTTCACGCGGGAATTTGTAGCGGCCCGGTTCGCGCGCCTGGCTTTCAGCCATCAGCGTGTTAATCGCCTTGAACTCGCCCACGGCCGCGAGTGCACGCGGGGCATCCACATGGCCGACGCGAAACATCGTGGAAGGAAATAGCGCGCTGCCGTGCCCGTCGCCCAACTCAAACGGAACGCCGGCGAAGTTCGCCACGTCGGCGTCGCCAGAGCAGTCGATGAAGCGGGCGGCGCGTATCGCCTGGCGGCCGGATTTGGTTTCCACCACCAGCGCGCTGATGCGATCACCCTCCATCACCACGGCCGAGGCCCAGGCGTGAAAAAGAATCTGCACCCCGGCCGCCACCAGCAATTGGTCGGCCGCGCATTTGTAGGCCGACACGTCATAAGAGCGCACGCGGATGCGACGCTGCATGCCGTCCTGCGGCGCGTTCAGGCCGCCCAGTGCATCAATGCGTTGCAGCAGCTCGTCGGCTACACCGCGCACCACCTGCTGCATCTGGCCGTTCTTGCGGCCGTAGAGGCCTGCGAAATTGGTGACACCGCCTGCGGTGCCCATGCCGCCGAGGAAGCCATAGCGTTCAACCAGCAAGGTACGCGCACCGTGCCGCGCGGCGCTGACGCTGGCGGCCAGGCCTGCAGGCCCGCCACCGACCACGACGACGTCGAATTCGCCGTAGACGGGCAGGGCGCGTGCGGGCTCTGTGATTGTGGGCATGGCTGTCTTCAGCGCCTATTCAAGCTTGATGCCGCGCGACTGGATGATGCCGCCGAGGATCGCAGCCTCATCCTTCACGCGGCTCTTCAGGCCGTCGGGCGAGATGCCTACTGCTTGCCAACCCTGGTTAAAAAGTTTCTGCCGTGTGTCGGCGTCGCGGATGATGCGCGGCACTTCTTGCGCCAGCCGCGCCTGGGCGGCTTTGGAGAGGCCCGCCGGGCCGATCAGCGCCGTCCACACCTCGAGATTGACATTGGTCACACCCGCGTCAGCCAGCGGTGGCACTTCGGGCACAAGGGAAGAGCGCCCACCAGCGAGGCCAATCGCCTTGAGCTTGCCCGAGCGCACATGCGGCATCGCCACGCCGGGCGGGATCAGCGCCATATGGATCTGGCCGCCCAGCATGGCGGTGACCACCTGCGGGTTGCCGGCAAAAGGCACATGCACCGGCGTAAGGCCGGGCACGCGGCTTTTCAGCAGCTCCATGCCCAAGTGGGCGACCGAGCCGTTGCCGACCGAGCCGTAGTTCCACTGGCTTGCTCCCTGGCGCGCGGCGGCGAAAAATTCGGCGCCACCCGGCTCATTGGCGGGCGCAACCAGCACCAGCGGTGCGGTGGTCAACAGCGAAATCAGCGCGAAGTCTTTGGCCGGGTCGTAGGGCAGCCTGGGGTACAGCAGCTTGGCGGAGGTGAGGTTGCCGTTGATGACGACGCCCAGCGTGTGGTCGTCAGTGGCCTTGGCGACCTGGTCGGCCGCGATGTTGCCGGAGGCGCCGGGCTTGTTTTCGATGATGACAGGCTGGCCCAGGGCACGGCTCAGCGGCTCGGCCAGTGTGCGGGCGGCCATGTCGGGTGTGGAGCCGCCGGGAAAGCCGACCAGGATACGCAGCGGCCGGGTCGGCCAGGCGGCTGGGTTTTTTGAGTCTTTTGGGGCTGCAGCCCAGGTGGTGCATGCGGATGCAGCTATCAAAAGCGTAGCAAACAGCCGTAGAAAAGATGAAATGGAAAGAGGCTTCATGAGGATTCCTGAGGCTTGGAACGGGGTCGTGAAAGCGTCATTGGAACAGTTTTGAGGGCTCGATCCCGTCGTACATCCACTTCAGGCCCGCGAAGCCCGCGCTCTCGGTGCCGCTCTGGAACATCTGGTTGCGCAGCTCGCGCTGAACGCCGGCCGCATGGTAAATATCACCATAAAAGCGGGCGGTCAGCTGCACACGCCCGGTGCGCAGGTAGCGCTTTTGCTGATACTTCTGGAAGGCTTTTTCCACGTCGCCGCGGGTAAAGCGCAGCGCTTCACGCAGCACTACCGCGTCTTCAATGGCCTGGCCCGCGCCCTGGGCCAGGTACTGCAGCATCGGGTGGGCGGCATCGCCCAGCAGGGTTACCCGGCGGTCGGTCCAGTTTTTCACCGGCTCGCGGTCGCACAGCACCCACATCTTCCAGGTCTCGATCTTGCCCAGCAGTTCTTTGACCTGCGGGCAGGCGCCGGCAAAGCGCTCGTTGAGTTCAGCCGTGTCGCCAAAGGTGTTCCAGCCTTCGTCGTATTTGTTGCTGTGAAAGACGGCCACCAGGTTGAACAGCTCGCCGCGGCGCAGCGGGTAGTGCACCAGGTGGGTTTTCTCGCCGCCCCAGAGCAGCACGTCGTCGCTCCACAAATGCGCCGGCACGTCTTCGCGCTTGAGTACCGCGCGGTAGGCAATGTGGCCGGACACGCGCGGCTTGCCGTCGCCCACCACCGCCTCGCGGATGCGGCTCCACATGCCGTCGGCGCCTATCAGCGCGCAGCCCTCGACGGCTTCGCCGCCCTCGAGCTGCACCATCACGCCGTCAGCCGACTGGGTAAACGACGCCACCTTGGCGCTGGTGCGCAGGGTGACATTGGGCTGGGCGCGGCAGGCATTCAGAAACACCTGGTGCAGGTCGGCACGGTAGATCACGCCGTAAGGAAAACCGTAGGTGGCCCGGGCCATATCGCCCAGCGGTACCCGCACGATTTTTTCACCGGTGCGCACATCGTTCATGCCCAGGCCGGCCGGAAAGAAGGCCACGCGGTTGATGGCTTCGGTCAGGCCCAGGTAGTCGAACATGCGAAAGATGTTGGGCCCCAGCTGGATGCCGGCGCCGATTTCACCAAAGCTCGCCGCCTGCTCCAGCAGCGTCACTGGGTGGCCATCCTGCGCCAGCACCATGGCCGCGGCCAGCCCGCCGATGCCGCCACCCGCGATGATGAGGGGAGATGTGTGTGCCATAGTGGGAAGGGTGTGAGCCGGGGGATTTAACGGGAATTTTCCGGGGATACCGTAGATGATAAGTATGCATATTAATAGATGGGTTAGTACATACCCTGAACCGCAAACCTGAACGGTAAACTCCGCAAATGGCAAAAAGTTTCAACTTCGGAGAAGCGCCCGGGCACCTGATCCGGCGCGCGCAGCAGCTGGCAGTCGCAATCTTCATGGAGGAGACGGCGGGTTTTGACGCCACGCCCGTGCAGTTTGCGATCCTCAATGCCTTGATGGACGACCCGGGCGAGGACCAGATCACGCTGTCGGGCCGTGTTGCCTTTGACCCGGCCACTTTCGGCTCGGTGATAGGCCGCCTGGAGGCCAAAGGCTGGGTCAAACGCGAAGCTGATCCGAGCGACAAGCGCCGCAAGCTGCTCTGGAACACGCCGGAAGGCGAAAAAGTCGCGCTGCAGATGAAGCGGGCGGTCGGCAAGACCCAGCAACGCATCCTGGCGCCGCTTGATGAGCATGAGCGGGTCCAGCTTGGGATGTTGCTGACCAAGCTGGTCTCGGGGCACGAAAACGCCGCAAGTAGTCAGGCGGCTAAGGCTAAGTAAGTCAACTAACCAACAAAAAACGGGGCTGAAGAGCCCCGTTTTTGTTTTTGCGCTGATTTTTGTCCGCCACCCCCGGCGGCTAGCGGTTAGTTCGACTTGGCGACCAGGTCGAAGTGCTCCACGGTCGGCGGCCCCGCAAAAAACGGCCCGACGATGGCGCGCCAGTCGGCAAACGCAGCCGACTGGCGAAAGTCGACGGTATGGTTTTCCAGCGTATCCCAGAAGATCTGCAGGACGTAGCGCTCGGGGCTTTCAATACCCTTGTTGACCTTGAAGCCCTGAAAGCCCTTGGCCTTGGAAATCACTTCCTTGAGGCCGCGCTGGATGGCTTCGTCAAAGGCGGCTTGCTGGCCGGGGTGGATGCGGATATCGGCGAGTTCGAGAATCATGAAGGTACCTGTCGGTTGTTAATACTGGGTAGACGGCAACTCTACCGCTAAACCGTCAAGCGCTTGTGTGAGCTTGATCTGGCAGCTCAGGCGGCTATTGGGCTTACGCGGCGCGGCGGTGAATTCAATCATGCCCAGTTCTTCACCGTCGGGGGGCGGCAAGCTGGTGGCATCCGAGGCAAAAGGCTCTTGCACGTACACGTGGCAGGTGGCACAGGTCAGCAGCCCGCCGCAGTCGGCGGCAATCCCGTCAATGCCTGCCGACACGGCGGCTTCCATCAGGCTTTTGCCGATTTTGCCTTTTGCCGAGGTGGCGCTTCCGTCTGCCGCTATGAAATTGATAGTAATCGTGGTCATGAAGTTTTAAATGCGGCTGAAATACTCGCGGCTCTGCCAGTCGTCTTTGTCTTCGGCTTCGGCATGGCGGGCAATCTCAGCTTGCTTGATTCGGGTGAGGTAACTGACGAAAGTCTCACCGAAGGCGGCCGTCAAGGCCGTGTCGGTTTTCAACGCTTCCAGTGCTTCACCCAGGCTGGTAGGGATTTTTTCCGAGGCGGAGCCATAGGGCGCATCGGTCGCCGGCGGGGCTTTGAGTTGGCGGGCGATGCCGTCCAACCCCGCATGGATCTGCGAGGCGAGATAGAGATACGGATTGGCCGCCGGCTCGCCCAGGCGGTTTTCAATGCGCGTGCCGTTGTCGTCGCACTGGCCCACCACACGCAGCATGGCACCCCGGTTGTCGCGGCCCCACAAGATGGATTGCGGCGCCAGTGCGTTCGGCCGAAAGCGCCCGAAGCCGTTGATGGTGGGCGTGCAAAACGCCGTCATGCCGCGTGCGTGCGCCAGCAGGCCTGCCAGGTAGTGCTCGCCGGCTTCCGACAGGGTGTACTGCGCATCGGCCGGCGTGCTTCCTGCCGCAGGGCTGCTGCGCTTGAACAGGTTGGCGCCGGTTTTCAGGTCGACCAGCGACTGGTGCAAATGCCAGCCGCTGGACATGATGTTGGGGAAGGGTGGCCGGCACATGAAGGTGGCGTGATACCCGGCACGGCGTAGCGCCTGCTTCACTGCGCTGCGAAACAGCACCATATTGTCGGCGGCGGCCAATGCGTCGGTGGCGTCAAACACCGCCTCTACCTGGCTGGGGCCGAGTTCGATTTCCAGCGACAGCAGCGGCAGGCCCAGCGCCTGCGCCGTGCCTTGCACGATGCGCAGCGGCTCTTCGGCCATGTCCACCCATTGCTCCGACAGCAGGTGGTAGCCGGGGTGGATCATGCTGACCTCGGGCGGCCGGCCGGGCCAGTCCGCTTTTTCAGGGTCGAGCTGCGGGTTTAATCCATTGGCGGAAAGTCGGTAGATGTGGAATTCGATCTCCAGCCCGCACTTCATGCCGTAGCCGGCTTCCGCCAGTTTGGCGAGCGCGCTTTGCAAGACCCGGCGCGTGTCCAACTCGACCGGGCGGCCATCCGGAAACCAGGGCTGGCACTGCACCCAGCCGGTTTTGTCCGCCCACGGCAATTCTTTCAGGCTCGCCGGGTCAGCCAGCAGCATCACATTGCCGCCAAATTCAAAGCCCGGCAATTCGGCGGCGCCGCCCGCTTCAAACACCTTGTAAGCGGTGCGGTCAGCGGTGTCCTTGAGCAACAGCGTGCTCACCATGCCCACGCCGCCCATCATCGCCTCGGCAGCAGCCGAAGCCACCAGCGTCTTGCCGCGCAGCATGCCATGCAGGTCGCACCAGGCAAAGCGCACCAGCTCCAGCCCGCTGGCCTCGATGCGCCGCGTGGCATCCGCCAGCGCAGCCTGCCTCGCGGCATCGTGCACGCCGCATTGCGCCGCAAAGCTGCTCATGGCTGCGTGGCGGTGCTGGGGGTGTCGGCGGCGGCCTTGGCGTCCAGCCACGGCGCGCCTTTGCGTTTGCTGCGCGCGGTTTGCTGCCACCACTCGGCCCATTCACCCGCGGGTGCGATGCCGTCCACCGTGTCCGGGCCGGTGATCACCCCGGCCTGCGCGGGGTCGGCGATGCCGGGCGCTACGCCGCCGTTTTGCACGGTGTCAATCGCTTTGAGCAACACGCGCCGGTTGGCCATGATGACTTTGTCGGAGGTGCCCAGGTGTTCGCGTGTGCGGTCTTGAATAGCGCCCATGCTTTCCACGGCCCACTGGTCGTGCACATTGATGTCTTCTTCGCCCATGCCGAGGTAGGTGGTGCTCATCTGCTCTTCGGCGTTAAAGCCCCAGTTGTTGTGGCGGCCGGCATTGGGGATGTAGTCGGGCAGGGCGATGAACTGCTGGCGCTGTGCGCGCATGCTTTCGCGGTCCAGCGGGCCGGCAAAGCTGGTGAAGAAGGTGTACCAGTAGGTATGCGTGTCGTCCACCGGCGCATGCATTTGCGTGATCGTCATCGTCTCCGACAACGGAATCACAAAGGTGGCCGGGAAAATGGCGTTGGTCACGCGCACGTGGGTGAGTTTGTCGGTCATGGCGCGCAGGGCGGTCAGCTGCATGCCCCAGGGCTTGTTTTCAAAGCTGATGTCCGGCTGGGCGAACTCGCGCATGATGCGCGTCATCGGCCACTGCTCGCCGTCTTTGCTGCCGGCGCTGGCGCTGCGAAACTGCTTGCCCGCCCGGTTTTCGCCGATCTCGTCGAGCGGGTTGTCCTGCAAAAAGCGATGCAGAAACGACGGATGCGCCGGGTCAATGCCCACCTCAAAGGCCTGTAGCCAGTTGGCGTTCCACAAGCCCTTGAAGGCAAAGCTGTGTGTGGCCGGCGCGGTAAAGCAGTCAAAGGCGGGAAAGGGCGGCGGCGTGCTGCCTTCGTCGCCCAGCCAGGCAAACAGCACGCCGGCTTTTTCAATCACCGGGTAGCTGCGCTGGCGTATGCGTTCGCACAGCTTGCTGCCCGCGGGCTCGGCCGGTGTCTCCAGGCAGCGGCCATCGGTGGCGAACTTCCAGCCGTGAAAAGGGCAGCGCAGGCCGCCGCCTTGTTCCAGGCTCTCACGGCGGCCAAAGGACAGGTCGGCGCCGCGGTGCGCGCAATCGCGGTCCAGCAGGCCCCAGGCGCCTGAGGCGTCCTTGAACAGCACCAGGTCCTGGCCGAAGAGCTTGATCGCCTTGACGGGCCGGGCTTCCATGCGCGGGTCCAGCGCCGGGTTGAACTCGTCCACCAGTGCGGCGGGCTGCCAGTACTGGCGCAGCAGCTTGCCGCAGGGTGTGCCCGGCGTGATGCGGGTCAACAACTCATTTTGTTCAGCGTTCATGGCGGCCTTGTGAGGTGGCTTCTGGAATGATTGAGGGAAACGTAAAACGGTATCCAAAAATTAAAATTCAGTGTACATTCCCTGCCATGAACTTGCAAGAAACCGTTTTGATGCAGTTGCGCGACCTGATCCTGCGCGGCGAGTTTGAGCCCGGCCAGCGCCTGGCCGAGCAGCAACTGGCCGAGCGCCTGGGCGCCTCGCGTACGCCGGTGCGGGCTGCCTTGGTCACGCTGGAGCAGGAAGGGCTGGTTGAGGCCAACGACACCGGCAAATACCTGGTGCGCCAGTTCACGCCGCGCGAAGTGGCCGATGCGATTGCGGTACGCGGCCATCTGGAAGGCATGGCGGCGCGGCTGGTGGCTGAGCACGGCGTGTCACGACAACTGCAGCTGGATTTGCAGTCTTGCCTGGACGAAGGCGACCGTGCATTGGCCGCCAACCCGCTGGGCTATGACAACTATGCGGCCTATGCCGCCATGAATGACCGCTTCCACGCGCTGATACTTGATGCCAGCGGCAACCGGGCGTTGCAACGCGCCATCGAACTCAACGACAAGCTGCCCTTCGCGTCAGCCTCGGCCATGCTCCCCATGCAGTCCACGCTGGAGCAAGACCGCGACTGGATGCACTACGCGCACCGGCAACACCACATGCTGTTTGCGGCGCTCAAGGCGGGCGAGGGCGCGCGGGCGCAGGCGTTGGCGGTCGAACACACCGAGGTCGCGCAGATGAATATGCGCATGGCGCTGCAGCGGCGCGCCGAGACTGAAAGCCTGATGCCCGGTTTGCGCCTTGTCGTCGGCGGCTAGACCTTTCTAGCGCTCGCTCAGCAAGCTTTTCAGGTCAATCGATTCGGCGACTGCCTTGTTGCCGGCGTCACCCAGGTGCAGGTGGTCGCCTGAGTCATAAGCAGGCAGGATGCGCAGCGGGTTCTGCGGATCTTGCACCACTGCATCAAAGTCCACCACCGCATCGAACTCGCCGCTGCTGCGTATCCAGGCGTTGATGCGCTGGCGCACGGCGTCTTTCGCGGGGCTGTGGTAATTCGCAATCGGCGAGCCTGGCATGGTCAGCGCGCCCTCGAAAGGCGTCAGCGTGGCGCCCACGATGCGCACGCCTCGCGCGTGAGCGCGTGCAATCAACTGGCGGTAACCGGCGATCAGCGCATCGGCCTGCGTGGCGGGCTCTCCGGGACCGAAGGTGCTGCCAGGCCAGCTGATGTCGTTGATGCCCATGAGCAGCACCACGCTGGCGATGCCGGGCTGGCCCAGCACATCGCGGTCAAAGCGCGCCAGGGCATTGGGACCCATGTGATTTTTGAGCACCCGGCCGCCCGAAATGCCCGCATTGATCACAGCCACTTTTTGCCCGGCCAGCCGGCGCGCCAGGAAGTCCGGCCAACGCTGGTCGGCGCCCGGCGTGGAGGCAGCGCCGTCCGTGATCGAGTCGCCGAAAGCCACCACGGTGCGCGTGCCCGGCGCGGCATCGACCAGCACTGCGCTGAGGAAGAGGCGGCTGTTCACCACGGCATCCGCTTTGAGTGCGTTCGTGTTCACGGCGTTGCCTGCTGCGATCTGGGCGGGCTGCAGGCCATCCCAGTGAATCGTGGTGAGCGGTGTGACTTGCGGAAAGTACAGGCTGACCGACAGCTGGCTGAGCGGTGCAACCGGCATCTCGACGGGGTCGCTCATCACGACAGCGCTTGCCGGCACGGTGACCGATGGCTGGCCGCCAAAGGTCAATGCCTTGCCGGCTCCGCCAGCAGGGGCTATGTGCGCCGCTCCTAGCTGCAAAGGCTGGGCACCATATTCGTTGGACAGCACGATGCGCACGCGCGAACCGCCCACGCTGGTGCGGACGGTCTGGCGCACGGTCTGGTCGCGCAGCGTGGCAGGAAGGCCCAGGGGCAGCACAAAGTCGCTGCTCCAGATGGGTTGGGGGCTGGCTGTCCAGCTTGGCGCCCAGGCGCCGGCATCGGCTGCCTGCGCCTGCGGCAAAACACCGGCCGCCAGCAAGGTGAACGAGAGAAGGGCTTGAAGCGTGCGCCGCTTTGGAATGGAAAAGGTGTTCATGGTGAGGGTTCTTTCAGCAAGTGACGGGGACGGCGCGCGGCTCGGATTTGTCACGCGACAGGCTGTACAGGGTGACCGCGATGCCGGCGACGGTGATGAGCGCAGCCAGCCAGCTCAAGCCACCCAGGCCAAAGGAGCTGCTGACGACGAGGCCGCCCAGCCAGGCGCCCAGCGCATTGCCCACGTTAAAAGCGCCGATGTTCAGGCTGGCCGCCAGGTTCTGGCCCGCGCCGTGCGCCTGCTGCAGCACGCGCATCTGCAGCGGCGCGACTGTCGCGAAAGACGCCGCACCCAGCAAGCCGACAAACACCACGGTGGCGATGGGTGAATGCAGTACAAAACCCATCACGCCCAGTACCAGCGCCAGCGCGCCCAGCGTGAGCAGCAGCGACATCCGCAGCCCGCGGTCGGCCAGGCGCCCGCCCAGCAGGTTGCCGACGAAGAAGCCACCGCCAAACACCAGCAGGATGGGCGACACCGCCGCTTCGCTAAAGCCGGTGATCTGCGTCAGGATGGGCTGGATGTAGGTGAAGATTGCAAACAGGCCGGCAAAGCCGAGCACCGTCATCAACAGGCCCAGCAGCACTTGCGGGCGGGCCAGCCCGGCCAGCTCTTGCCGGATGGAGGAGGTGCCGTTTTCAGCCGCGCTGCGCGGCACAAAAAAGGCCAGCACCACAAAAGCCAGCACGCCGATCAGCGCCACCACCCAGAAGGTAGAGCGCCAGCCGTAGTGCAGGCCCAGCCAGGCGCCTGCGGGCACGCCGAGCAGGGTGGCCAGCGACAAGCCGCTGAACATGATGGCAATCGCCGAGGCCTTGCGCTCAGGCGCGACCAGGCCGGTGGCCACGATGGATCCCACGCCGAAGAAGGTGCCGTGCGCCATCGAAGTGATCACGCGCGCAGCCATCAGGCTGCCGTAGTCGGGCGCCAGCGCGCAGGCCAGGTTGCCCAGCGTGAAGATGGCCATGAGCGCCAGCAGCACGGTTTTGCGCGGCAGCTTGCGCGTGGCCAGCGTCAGCACGGGTGCGCCCACCGCCACGCCTAGCGCGTAGCCTGAAATCAGCAACCCGGCCGAGGCGATGGTGACGCCCAGGTCGGCGCTGACCTGTAGCAGCAGGCCCATGATGACGAATTCGGTGGTGCCTATGCCGAAGGAGCCGGCGGTGAGGGCCAGCAGGCCCAGAGGCAATGAAGGGCTTGATGAAAGTGATTTGTTCGCAGCCATGGAAGTCGCTTTAAAAAGAGGATGCGACAAGTATGGGAACGAATGGCTGGATTGACTAGAATGACTCAATGACAAGCATTTGTGAATTCAAGTCACTATAAATAAATGCCAGGTGCCCCGGCACCGCATTTTGCGGGGGACATTTTGTGCTGCCGGCTGTTGAAGGCGGGATCCGAGTTCTTTAAGAAAAACAGGCCTCCAGCCCTTTGTTCATCTTGGCTGGCAGCTATCAAAAGCATAGCGAAAGGTGCCCTTATGCCCCGTATTGACGTCAACCGCTCCGGCGAGATGGAGGCTTTTGTGCAGGTCGTGGAAAAGGCCGGCTTCTCCGCCGCCGCGCGGCATCTGTGCATGACGCCTTCAGCGGTCAGCAAGCTCGTGACCCGGCTGGAGGCGCGGCTGGGTACGCGGCTGGTCAACCGGACCACCCGCAAACTGCAGCTCACGCCCGAAGGCACCACGTTTTATGAGCAGAGCACGCGCGTGCTGGCCGACATGGACGAGGCCGAGCGCGGCGCAGCGGCCGGCGCCATGCCGCGCGGGCGCGTCAGCATCAATGCCAGCATGCCGACGGCCCATCGCCTGCTGCTGCCGCTGGTGCCGGCCTTTCATGAGCGCTTTCCGGACATCACCCTGGACATCACGCTCACCGACCGCATCGTCGACCTGCTGGATGAGCGCACCGACGTGGCGATCCGCTGGGGTGCGCTCGCGTCGTCCCAACTGGTGGCGCGGCGCCTGGGCGATACGGCGCAGGTCATCGTCGGCAGCCCGGCTTACCTGGCGCGCCACGGCACGCCGCAGACGCTCAAGGAGCTGGAGGCGCACCAGCGCCTGGCCCACACCTTCAAGCGCAACATGCATTACTGGCCGGTGCGGGTGGACGGGCAGATCCAGCAGTTGCCCATCACCGGTTACGCGCGCGCCAGCGACGGCGAGGCGCTGCGGCACCTGCTGCTGGCAGGCGCGGGGCTGGCCCGCATGTCGATCTTCCATGTCGGCCGCGACATCGCCGCGGGGCGCCTGGTGCCGGTGGCTGAGGCGCTCAACCCGGGCGAGCGCGAGCCCATCCATGCAGTGTTCGTCGGCCGGGGCGGCCGCCTGCCGGCGCGCGTGCGCGTGCTGCTGGATTTCCTGGTGGAGCATGTCACGCAAGAGGTGATGGATGGCGGCGGGCTGGGGGCTGACTACCAGTTGCACCAGCCTTAATCGCTTGGTGGTTTTCACTCCCTCTCCCTCTGGGACAGGGTAGGGGTGAGGCTGCGGCATATGCGGGAAACGTCGGCACACTTCCGCCGCTGGCCCTCACCCCCGCCCTTTCCCAGAGGGAGAGGGAGCAAGATCACAATGCCGGCGCGATTTTGTGATCAGCGAACAACTACTAAGTAGTGCCCGCTAGGTACTAGCCACTACATAGCTTCCCTATGGCGACGCGCGCCCAATTTGCTAGCATCTGTAACAAGCCGTTAAGCTGCAAGGGCCGCTTCGGCCATGGAGGATTTTTATGCATCGCGTTTCTGTTCGTACCGTGGGTCTTTCCTTTTTGCTTCTGCTGTCGGCCGGCGCCGGCTTTTCGCAAGAGCGCTTCAGCCCCTCCGCCGACGGCCAGGAAGTCACCGACAGCCGCACCGGCCTCGTCTGGCGGCGCTGCGCGGAGGGCATGGTTTTCAAAGGCAAAACCTGCACCGGCCAGGCCGCTTTTTTAAGCGCACCTGACGCGGCCGTGCGTGCCAAGGCCGCTTCCGCGCCGGGAGTCGAATGGCGCTTGCCTATCCTGAAAGAACTGTCCAGCATCGTTTCTGCACGAGAGGCTGATGTGGACAAGGCGGCGATAGACCCCAATGCCTTTCCCGCCACGCCGGTGGCGCGCTTCTGGACATCGAGCAGCACCGGCCCGGGCTATTTCACGTTTGTGGGCTTTAGCGACGGTAGCGCCGGCGAGGCCCCGCGCGCCACGACGGCCGCGGTGCGGCTGGTGCGCAGCGCCAAGTAGGAACGTCTTTCCTAGTCTTCGGCGACCTGCAGTACCAGCTTGCCGAAGTTCTCGCCATTGAAGAGCTTGAGCAGCGTCTCGGGAAAGGTGTCCAGCCCGGCGACGATGTCTTCCTTGCTCTTCATGGTGCCGGC
>JAJKJM010000058.1 GCA_021153985.1 Polaromonas sp. | reverse complement strand
TGCGGGTCGGCCTGCCACTGCTCTTGCGAGCAGCCGGCGGTGATGAGCTGCAGCACGGGGGCATCGCCGGCCAGCGGGTCCATTTGCGCGCCTTCCACGCTGTCCGCATCGTCGCCATCCAGCGCGGTGACCGCAAAGCTGGTGGCATTGAGCACCACGCCCACCTGGTGCTCCGCCGCAAGCGCCTGCAGCAGCGCCAGGCTGGCGGAGTTCTTCAGCGAGTCCACGGCCACTGCCACGGTATTCAGGCCCACGGCATTCAGTGCCTGCAGCATGGCGTCAAACACCGCCGTGTTGCCGGCTTGCACATGGGCACGGTAAAACACCAGCAGCGCTGCGGGCGCACCGGCTTGCCATGGAAGGGTTTCTGGCGGCCGGTAGACCATGGCGGGCGGCAAAGCCGCCGCCGGCGCAGGGCGTGCGCCCATGCCAAATGCGGAGTGGCCGATCAACTCAAAAAATATGCGTGCGTTGTCACGGCCGCCTTCACGCAAGCAGCGCCAAAGCTGGCGGCAGTCTTCATGCGGGGCGGTGCTGCGCATCAGCAGCTGCAGGTCTTCACTGGCATCACCCGAAAACAGGGCCAGCCACTGGCCGCGCTCACGGGCCAGCTCGCGCACACGCTCCACCACATAAGCCCAGTCGCTGGCGGCCCCCAGGTGGTCGATGATCACCACGCGTGCATGCTGCAGCACATCGTCCACATACATGTCTGCCGACGCAGGCTGGCGCAGCCACATCAGGTTGGCAAGACGTATGGTCGGAAAATCCGGACCCAGCTGCCCGGCCGCATCGGCCAGCAGCGCCAGCGTGGTGTCGGCCGCGCTCAGCACCACGATATCGCCCGGTGTCTGCTCCACGCGCACGACGCCCTGGCCACCGTCTTCAACGTGGCCGCCTGGGCGTGTGGAAAGTAAATGCATTTTTTACTTACCCCACCCTCTTCGGCAACAAGCGCTGAGGTTGGGCAGCAGCTGAACAAGCCAAACCAAACTTGGCGCAGGCCGACGGGGCGCTCTGCGCAGCGGCATCAAGGAGGAGCCCGCAGGGCGGAGGACAGCCGCGGAGCAGAGTGCCCCGTCGGCCTGCGCCCACCACGAACATAAAACTTCAGCGTGCATTTGGATTCAAACCGTGGCTTTACCCAAGGCAGCCTGCAACTCAGCTTGCAAGACAGCGCCATTGAGTTCAGAGCCAATCAACACCAGGCGTGATTGCCGTGCCTCATCAGCACGCCACGGGCGGTCAAAGTAGCTGTCGAACCGCGTCCCTACACCCTGCACCACCAGGCGCATGGCAGAACCGGGCAAGGCCACAAAGCCTTTGGCGCGGTAAATCTCGTGGCGGCCCACCACATCGCGCAGCGCAGCCAGCAAGGCATCGCGGCTGCTCACATCCAGCGCCACTTGCACCGATTCAAAGGCGTCGTGATCGTGGTCTTCTTCCTCGTCGTGGTGGGTCTTGCGCTGGTTGATCTGGTCTTCCACCGCGCGCTCCAGACCCAGCAGCACACCGATGTCGACGCGGCCGTGCTGCGCGTGCACCAGCTTCACGCCAGGCAAGGTTTCTGTGCGGATGGCCGCTTCCACACCTGCCAGTGCGGCGGCGTCCATGCCATCCGTTTTGTGCACGATCACCAGGTCGGCCGTGGCAAGCTGGTCTTCAAACAGCTCGTGCAGCGGCGAGTCGTGGTCCAGGTTGTCGTCGGCGCGGCGCTGGGCATCGACGGCCACGGGGTCGTCTGCAAAATCTCCGGCAGCGACGGCGGGTGCATCGACCACTGTCACGACAGCATCGACCGTGAAGGTATTGCGCAGCGCGGGCCACTGAAAGGCCTGCACCAGCGGCTTGGGCAACGCCAGGCCCGAGGTCTCGATGATCAGGTGGTCGATCTGGTCGCGGCGAGCGGCCAGCTTTTCCATGACGGGCGCGAATTCTTCTTGCACGGTGCAGCACAGGCAGCCGTTGGCCAGCTCATACAGCTGCCCGTTTTCTTCACCGTTTTCGTCGCAGCCGATGCCGCAACCGCGCAGCAGTTCGCCGTCAATGCCGAGCTCGCCAAACTCGTTGACGATGACCGCGATGCGGCGGCCCTGCGCGTTGGCCAGCAGGTGGCGCAGCAGCGTGGTCTTGCCGCTGCCCAGGAAACCGGTGACGATGGTGGCGGGGATTTTTCGGGTTTGCATAGGTGCGTCTCGGATGGGAAAATTAACGGAGTGATTCACGGGGAGGCAGGGCCTTGAGGCACTCCACCAGCATCTGTGCGGCCTCGCCCAGGCGCGGGCCGGGGCGCGATAAAAGGTCCATGCGTTCGGTGTCCAGCAGGCACATCTGCTGCTGGCGCACTGCGGGCAGCGCACTCCAGCCGGGGCGGTATGACACATTGGCCAGCGTTGCGCGCGGGCCAATGATGATGTCGGGCGGGCGGCGCAGCAGCAGCTCGGGGTTGATCCGGGGGAACAGGCCCAGATCGCCGCTCACCACATTGACCAGGCCAAGTTTGGCCACCGTCTCGCCAATGAAACTTTTTTCACTGGCCGCGGATGAACCTGCCCCCACCTCCACATACACGGTGCGCCCTCGCAAGGCGGCGGGCATGCGGCCGGCAGCCGCGTCCAGTTCGCTGTCAATGCGGGCCATCAACTCGGTGGCACGGGTCGGTTCACCCAGCGCGTCACCCAGCCTGGCCAGCATGCGCTTGAGGTCAGCATGGGTGCGGGCATCCAGCATCATCACGGGCACGCCCAGCGCCTGCAGGCGTTCGCCCGCGCGGCTGCGCGGCCCCAGCAAAACCAGGTTGGGCCGCAGCGTCACGATGCGTTCGACCTGCGCGTCCTCCAGCCCGCCCACCTTGGGCAGCGCCAGCACCGAAACGGGCCAGGTGGAATGGCGGTCTGTGCCCACCAGTTGCGCGCAGCGTCCCAGCGCGCACACGGCTTCCGTCAGAGAAGGTGCGAGCGTGACGATGCGCCAGACCGGCTGTGAGCTTTGGGCTGCAGCCTGGCCGGAAAGCAGCCACAAGGCCACCCCAAAAGCGATTGAAAGGGACCGCAAAACTCTAGTCCTCTATGCCGCGTTGGGCCGGCACGCCGGCTTTAAAGTGGTGTTTGATCAACGTCATTTCGGTCACCGTATCCGCCAAGTCCACCAGCTCGCCCGGCGCATTGCGGCCCGTCAGCACCACGTGCACATGCGGTGGGCGTTCGCGCAGGCAGGTGAGTATGGTTTCCAGTGGAATCCAGCCGTAGCGCAGCGGGTACATGATTTCGTCCAGCACCACCATGAAGTGCTCGCCGGCGCGAATAGTGGCTTCGGCCTTGGCCCATCCATCGAGTGCCAGTTGTGCCGAGTGCTCCAGGTCGCGGCTCTTCCAGCTAAAGCCGTCGCCCAGGCCTTCGATGGGAATACCCAACTGCTCGAACAGGCGATGTTCACCAAAGCGCGCGGTGGGTACCTTCATGAACTGGTAGACCTTGACGGTCTTGCCCCGGCCATGGGCACGCAGGGCCAGGCCAAAGGCCGCCGTGCTTTTGCCTTTGCCATGGCCGGTGTTGATCATGATCAGGCCTCGGCGCTCAGCCGTGGGAACGACACGTTCGTAATCGACGGGTGGGGTTTCAATTTGCATGGGGGCTCTCTTTGCAGGATGGTTCACTTTGGGCAGCGCAATCCACTGCCCTTGCAAGGGGTGGACGGCAAGGCGTCCGTCAAATACGTCTTCCAGGGCCCGGTGCGTTGCCGGCTCGGTGCAAGCGCCCTGGTGCGTGACGCGGCCTTCAGCCATCACCACCAGCGTGTCTGCCTGCAGCGCCATGGTGATTTCGTGCAGCACGCTGACCACGGTTTTTCCGTTGACCACCAAGCCACGCACCACGTCCAGCCAGTCGGCCTGGTGCGGCGGGTCCAGGTTGGCCAGCGGTTCGTCCATCAGCAGCACCTGGGCCTGCACCGCCAGCGCGCGCGCCAGCAGCACGCGCTGGCGCTCACCGCCCGACAGTTGCCCCAGGGCGCGCTCGCGCCAGTCCCAGGCACGGGTGGCGCGCAGGGCCTGCTCTACGGCCGCACGGTCGGCGGCGCTGGGCGGCGCGAGCCAGGCCTGGTGCGGCAGGCGGCCCAGCATGGCCACGTCCCATACGGTCAAATCATCGGCCGAAGTTTCGTTCTGGCCCAACCAGGCCAGCTGGCGGGCGCGCTCGCGGTGCGGCAAGTTTTGCATCGGCTGGCCCAGCAAGGCGACGCTGCCGCTGTGCGGCAGTACGCCGGCCAGCGCCCTGAGCAAGGTGGACTTGCCTGCGCCGTTGGGGCCGACGATGCTGGTCCACCGGCCCGCCGCGATGTCCAGGCTGATGCCGTGCAACACCTCCTGTTTTTGCAAGCCATTTCCGAGGCTGGCCCTTATGGCGTCTGCGCCGATAGCTATTGAATTCATAGCATTGTTCATGCCGCGCGTCCTCCGGCGAGGTTGCTGCTGCGGTGCATCAGCCACAGCAGGTAGCCGCCGCCCAGCACCGCGGTGAGCATGCCTACGGGCAGCTCCTGCGGGGCAATCAGCCAGCGCGCCAGCGTGTCGGCAGCCATCAGCAGCACACCGCCCATCAGGCTGGAGAGCAGCATCAGGTGGGCGTGCGTGGTCTTCACCACCGAGCGCACCAGATGCGGCGCGGCCAGCCCTACAAAGGCAATCAACCCCGTCTGCGCGACTGCGGTGCCCGTGGCCAGCGCCAGCACTGCCACCAGCGCCGCGCGCATGGGCGCCACCGGCAGGCCCAGGCTGATGGCGGTGGCGTCGCCCAGGCTCAGGCCATCAAGCACGCGCGCCAGCAGCCACGATGCCAGCACGCACACAGCCCAGACGCTGGCCATGAGCACGCACGATGTCCAGCCGACAAAGGCAGTCGAGCCCAGCATGAAGGCCTGCATGGCCTGCAGCGATTCGGGCGAGAACAGCAGCACCAGGTGTGTCATGGCGCCCAGCACCACGCCGACCACCACACCGGCCAGCAGCAGGCGCAGGGTATGCCCCACACCGCGCGACAGCACCAGCGTCAACATCACCGCGAGCACGGCGCCCAGAAACGCCGCGCCCGTCAATCCCACACGCACCCACAGGCTGCTGGAGAACACGCTCACGGCCACACCGCCATTCATCATGTTGCCGCCCAGCATGCCGGCGCCGCCACCCAAGGCAGCGAGTGCCAGCGCCACACCCAGCGAGGCCCCTGAAGCACTGCCCAGCAAATACGGGTCGGCCAGCGGGTTGCGAAACAGGCCCTGCGCCACCGCACCGGCCAGGCCCAGCAAGGCGCCTGCCGCCCAGGCCCCCAGGGTGCGCGGCAGGCGGATTTGCCAGACGATCTGCTGCGCCATCGCGGTTTGCGCCGGGTCCTGCGCGGGGTTGAGCAGCGGGCCGATCAGGTTCTCCAGCCCGGCGCTGCCCACGCAGATGCCCAGCACCACAAGCGCCAGCGCGCCCAGCACACCGGCCCACACCAGCCACCATACGCGGGCCTGCATCATGGCTTGGCTCCAGGGGATTTCGCGATCAAGCATTTGGCCATCAAGCGCGCAGCTTCGGCCATGCGCGGGCCGGGGCGCACCAGCATGTCGGCCTCATCGGGCGGGAAAATGCAAACCCGTTGCTCCCGCAGCGCGCGAATGCTTTGCCAGCCGGGCCGCGTCGTGAGCCCGTCTGCGCTGCGCTGCCCCACCATGATCAGGTCGGGGTCGGCGCGGACTATGTATTCGGGGTTGAGTTTGGGAAAAGGCCCGAGCTTGGCGGGCACGATGTTTTTCACGCCCAGGCGCGTCAGCGTCTCGCCGATGAAGGACGCCTCACCTGCCGCATACGGGCCCTGGTTGACCTCAAAGTAGACCCGCGTGCCGCGCACACCGGCCGGCAGCGACTGGGCTGCGGCCGAGACGCCGGCGTCAATCGCGCGCCAGATGCGTGCGGCATCGGGCACTTCCAGCAGTTGCCCCAGCTTGAGCATCACGCGCTGCACATCGGCGTGGCGTTTGGGCTCCAGCGCCACCACCTTGATGCCCAGCGCCTGCAGCCGCTCACCCGCGCGCGACGACATGGCCATGAGCACCACATCAGGCTTGAGTGCGACGATAGCCTCGATGTTGGGGTCCAGTCCGCCGCCGACCTGGGGCAGCTTCTGCACACTGGCCGGAAAGTTGGAATAGCGGTCCACCCCCACCAGGCGCTGGCATTGGCCCAGCTCGCACACGGTTTCGGTCAGTGACGGCAGCAGGCTGACAATGCGCTGTGGCGCCTGGGCCAGCGTGACCGTGACACCGCGATCATCCGTGACTTGCAGGGCCTGCGCTGCGCCGGCACCGGCCAGCAAGGCCAGCAGCAGCGCCCACCGTGGGGCCAAGCGCAAAACCTTCATGCGGAATCTTTCAGAGTGAGTGGCAGGCCCGCCGCCATCAGCGTCACACGCTGGCAGGCGCCGGCCACGTCCTGGTTCAGGCGCCCCAGCGCATCGACAAAAGCGCGCGTCTCGCGGCCAAGCGGAATCACGCCCAGCCCGATCTCGTTGCCGACCAGGATCACCGGACCCTGGGCAGCCCCGATTGCTCCTAAAAGCATAGCTGCTTGTCCATGCCAGTCTTGGGCTGCAGGCTCTTTTTCTTTAAAATTTTCTGCCGGCATCAACAAATTCGTCAGCCAGAGCGTCAGGCAATCGACAACGACTAGCGTGTTGCCATTGCTGTGTTGCGCGATGGCCTGCGCCAGCTGCAGCGGTTCTTCGACCGTGGCCATGCCTGGCACGCGGCCGGCGCGGTCTTGCTGGTGGCGGGCAATGCGTTCGCGCATTTCATCGTCCCAAGGCTGGGCCGTGGCGATCAGCACGGCCTGGTGCTGCGGCGACTGCGCCAGCCATTGCCGCGCCAGCAGTTCGGCGCGGCGCGACTTGCCGCTCTTCTGGCCGCCGAGGATCAGCTCGCTTTTGGCAATCGTCATCGCGCTCATGATGGGAACGCTCCGGCCTGGTCAACGTCCATCCATTGCAGGATGAGCTGGTGCATCCGGGCCACGCCGTCGGTCAGCGCTGCGGGGCCGGGTTGCAGGATGTCGGGTGACTTGATTTCAAACAGCTGCTGATTGCGCACGGCGCTCACCACACTCCAGCCTTCACGCGCCACCACGTTCTCGGGCCGGAATTTCTTGCCGCACCAGGAGCCCAGGATGATGTCCGGGTTGCGGCGGACGATCTCGGCGCCGTCGGCAATGATGCGGTTCTTGCCCAGCGACTCGGCAGCGAGTTCAGGAAAGCAATCGTCGCCCCCCGCGATGCCGACCAGCTCGGACACCCAGCGGATCGCGCTGATGTGGGGGTTGTCCCATTCTTCAAAATACACCTTGGGACGGCGCGCACCGTTGGCCACCTTGGCCGCGACGGCCGCCTGCATGGCGCGCAAATCGGCCTGCATCTGTGCAATGCGCTGCGCGCCCTGCTCCGCCTCGCCCACCATGGCGGCCAACTGGTACAGCATGGAGAAAATTTCGGCCACGCTGCGCTGGTTGAAGATGGTGACCTGCACGCCGCGCTTGACCAGGTCCGAGGCAATGTCGGCCTGCAGGTCTGAAAAGCCCAGCACGCAATCGGGCTGCAGTTCCATGATCTTCTCGATCTTGGCGCTCAGAAAAGCGCTGACGCGCGGCTTCTCGTCGCGCGCGCGTTTGGGCCGCACGGTGTAGCCCGAGATGCCCACAATGCGCTGCTCCTGGCCCAGCAGGTAGAGCCATTCGGTGGTCTCCTCGGTCAGGCAGACGATGCGCTGCGGGCCGGGCTGGTAGTGCAGCAAGTCCGTCATGTACTTGCCTTTGCAGGTGCAGTGAAGAGCTCTGCCACTGCTTCAGGGCAGGACGGAAACCAGGCGTGAAAGTAACTGGCGCGCACCGCCCCTTGTTGCCACACGGCCTCGCCCACATCCGGCGCGGGCGCGGTGCCGGGCCGCGAGGTACGGGCCACGGGCTGCAGGGGCGTGGCCGTGGTCGAGTAATGGAAGGTGTGGCCGCGGACAGTGCCGCTGGCCAGCTGCAACTGCTGCGGGCCCAGGCCGGCCAGCAGCTTTTGCATGCTCACTTCGCCGGGCAACTGGCCCCACTGCGCATGGCGCTGACCATCCAGCGTGACCAGGGTGTCAAACAGCGCCATCATGCCGCCGCACTCGGCCCACACAGGTTTGCCCGCGTCGATGTGCGCGGCCAGGCTATCGCGCAGTGCGGCGTTGGCCGCAATCGTCTCTGCATGCAGCTCGGGGTAGCCGCCGGGGATCCACAGCGCGTCGCAGGCGGGTACCGCCGCATCAGCCAGCGGCGAGAAAAACACCAGCTCTGCCCCCAGCGCGCGCAGGGTGTCCAGGTTGGCGGCGTAGATAAAACAGAACGCGGCGTCGCAGGCAATGGCAATCGTTTTTCCCTGCAGCGCTGGCGCCAAAGGTGCAGAAACTTCGGGAGCCGTGAAGTCCACCGCCCAGCGCTGTAACTCATCCAGGGTCATCTGGCCCAGCGGCGTGGCGGCCAGCGCATCGGCCGCGGCGTCCAGCCGTTCCATGGCGTCTGCCACTTCGGCCGCCACGGTCAGGCCCAGGTGGCGCTTGGGCAAATTCATGGCGGCATTGCGCAACACCGCACCCAGCCATTGGTCATCTGCCACGCTGGCCTGCAGCATGCCGGCATGGCGCGCGTTGGCGACGCGGTTGGCCAGCACCCCGGCCCAGGGCATGCCGGGGCGGTAGTGTTGCAAGCCAAAGGCCAGCGCGCCAAAGGTGGCCACCATGCCCGACGCATCCACCACCGCCAGCACCGGCAGGCCAAAGCGCTGGGCCAGGTCGGCCGCGCTGGGCTCGCCGTCAAACAGGCCCATCACGCCTTCCACAATGATCAGGTCCGCCTCCAGCGCCGCCGCATGCAGGCGGGCACTGCAATCGGCCTCGCCGGTCATCCACAGGTCCATCTGGTACACCGGCGCGCCACTGGCCAGGGCATGCCAGCACGGGTCCAGAAAATCCGGCCCGCACTTGAACACCCGCACCCGCCGGCCTTGCCGCGCATGCAGCCGCGCCAACGCGCAAGCTACCGTCGTCTTGCCCTGGCCGGAGGCCGGAGCAGCGATGAGGATGGCGGGACAGCGGACAGCTTGTTGCATGGGTGCTTGCATGGATGGCCTGCGGCTTACCGGGGTGACCAGGTCACGCCGACGTACAGGTTACGCCGGGCGGTGGCGTAAGTGTTGGCAGTCTGGTAAATCTTGTCGGCCAGGTTCTCCAGCTTGGCCACCAGTTTCCAGTCGCGTGACAAGGCCGTCGTGGCGCTCAGGTTCATGACCGAATAGCCGGGCAAGACCACGTTGCTGGCATCGCTGTCGAAGGCGTGCGAGGCCATGATCAGGTCGGTTGCCAGCCGCCAGCCGCCCAGCGGCATTTCGGCGCCGAGCGTGCCGTATTGGCGGGAGCGGCGCTGCAGGGTGCGGTTGGTGGTGACATTCTTGGGGTTCTGCAGATCGAGCGACCCATGGACGCGGACATTGCCGACGCTCTCGGCCGCCGAGAGCGTCAGCCCGGTGTACTGGGCCTGCGCCGTGTTGGCATAGCAGGCGCGGTTGCTCAGCACCGTCGGCGGGCCGCCGTTGATGCAGGGGCCGTTGCCGTTGACAAAGCTCAGCAGGTTGGTCAGGCGGTTGCGGTACACCGTGACGCCGTACTGCGACGTCCCCTGGCTGTATTTGAGCGCCGCTTCCACGCTGCGGCCGGATTCGGGCTTCAGGGCCCCGGTGCCGTAGATGCTAAAACGCTGGTACAGCGTGGGCACGCGGAACGACGTGCCGGCGGAGGCGGACGCTTTCCACTGCGGCGTGAGCGCGAAGGCATAGGCCGCGGAGCCGGTCGTCTTGCCGCCGAATTCGCTGTCCCTGTCGTGGCGGGCATTGAGCTGCACGGTGTGCGCGCCGCCGCTCCAGCCGTAGCCCAGGCTCACGCCGTCCAGCGAGCGGTCTTTGTTGAGGGCGCTGGCGCCGCCCGGTATGGCCGTGGAGCCGACCAGGCGAAACACATCGCGCCGGCTTTCCAGCGCGGCGCTCAGCAGGTGGGCGCCCAGGCGGTATTCGTTCTGGAGCAGCAGCGTGGTGATGGTGCTTTTGTCATAAGAGATCTGCGGCGTCGAGCCGTTCAGGCCTTCTTCACCGGAATCGGTGCCCTGCGTAAGGGCCAGCCTGGTGCTGTAGCGATCGGACCATTTGGCCTCCCATTGCAGGCCCAGGGTCTGCAGGTCGCTGATGCGGCGGAAATCGCGGGTGGGGCCACCGTCGTACTGGGAATCGGTGTGGCTCTGCAGCACGTTTGCTTCGATGCGGTGGTCGGGGTTGAGCTGAAAACCGAGCTTGGCGTTGGCGCCCAGGCTTTTGTAGCCGTCGGCATCGGGGTTCTGGCCCGCGATGGGGCGCGTGTTGAAGCCGTCGCTTTGCCCCTGCGAGAGCCCTAGCGCGTAGTCGAAAGCGCCCGCGGAACCGCTGGCGGCGAGCTCGACCCGGCTGGTGTTGTAGGAGCCGTAACCCAACGTCACGGACGGCGAAAAAGCGCCCTCGCCGCGTTTGGTGAAAATCTGGATCACGCCGGCCACGGCGTCGGAACCATAGACGGCGCTGCTCGGGCCGCGCAAAACTTCGATCCGGTCTATCAGCGCAATCGGGATATTGCTCCAGGAGGCGCCGCCGGCGGTCGCCTGCGACTCCACCCGCACGCCGTCGATAAACACGGGGGTGTGGCGGCTTTCTCCGCCGCGCACGAAGACGCTGGTGTTCGCGCCTGCACCGCCGTTGCGGGTGATCTGGATGCCCGGCACCCGGGCCAGGATATCGGCCAGGCCGACCGGGCCGGAGCGTTCGATGGTCTCACGGTCGATGATGGTGACGTCGGCGACGACGTCGCCAATCGGCTGGGCGCTGCGCGTGGCGCTCACGACCATTTCCTTGAGTTGCCGCGGGGCTACTGGCTGGGTGGCCTGCGCGGTCTGTATGGTTTGAGAGAGGACGGGAGACGCGGCCAGGAAAGCCAGCGGGAATGCGGCGGCCAGCGCCAGCGGGAGCACGGCAAGACGTGCGTGGGGAGCAGTTTTCATGAATCAGACAGTCAGCAATGAGCCCTCACCGGCTTCCCCGCCGGTGTGTGAGCGTTACAAACGCCCAGCCCAGAGACTGGACATACGCGTTCACCTTGTTGGCCGGTATCCGGGCTGACGGAACTGCCTCCATCGCCTTCCCAAGCGCTTGTTCAAGGCGCTCAGTGGCTGATGATGAAAGCTGAATTTGCCCTGGCCGTGAAGCCGGAAAGCGCATTCGTCCGTTTTACCGTTGCGGGGGCAGCGCAGGTTAAAAGTCTGGGCGCCGGCGATCAGGGTTGACCCGATATGCCTGGCTTTGACGCTCTCCTGCTTCCCGTTGAACTGCAGCATGTGAACCACACTGCGGGCACCAACAGGACAGATTCTACGCGGCCCCTCCCCATGCCGGGCCGCAAACCCTACAATGAGGCCTGCCATGGCGAACCAAACCCAAATCGACCAGATCGTCGAACGCGTCGAGCGGCTGCTGCTGCGTTACGAAGAACTGCAGCGCACCAATGCACTCCTGACGGAACAGGTCAACGTTCTGACACATGAGCGCGATTCACTCAAGTCGCGCCTGAGTGCGGCCCGCGCGCGCGTGGACGCCCTGCTGGAACGTCTACCCGAAAGCAACGGCCACACCAAAACCACCGTGGGAACCGAGTCATGAAGCAGCTCGAAGTACAGATCATGGGCCAAAGCTACCTGCTGGGCTGCCCTGAAAACGGCGACGCCCGCATGCTCGACGCCGTCAACCGGGTCGATATGGCCATGTGCCGGATTCGCGATGCCGGGAAAATCAAGGCACGCGACCGCATCGCCGTCCTGGCGGCGCTGAATCTGGCATTTGAGCTTCCCGAGCGCACCCCAAATGGCGCGCCTGCGCCTGCTGCGGCGCCCGCGGAAGTTAACGGCAATATGGCTCAAGCTGAGCACCCGCAGCTGGCAACCCTGCTGCAACGGCTGGACACGGCGCTGGGCATCGACGGCCGCCTGCTCTGAACGCCCTGGCGCTGTCCCGCGCCTCTCCTTGTCAGTCTTTTGTCACTCTTTCGTCACTCTTGTTTACCGACGCACGAGACCGCAAAGGCCTACAATAAAGACGTCTGCGATGCGTATTGGGCTTTATATTTCCTTGAACCAATGCTCTTCGAGCACGGGCTTGGTAAATTGTCCGGCAGGTGTGATCGTCTCGCGTCAGACGAACCCGAAACCCGACTGCCCTCGCCCACCTGAACCCCGGTTCAGGATG
>JAJKJM010000057.1 GCA_021153985.1 Polaromonas sp. | reverse complement strand
CGCACAGCTACGGCGGCGTGGTGCTGCACGACATCATCAACAACAAGTTCGCGCGCAAGGCGATTGAAAAAGGCGCCGACGGCTTGGTGGCCGTGGCAGCCGGTGCGGGCGGCCACGCGGGTGTGAAGAGCCCGTTCGCACTGATCCAGGAAATCCGCCAGTGGTTTGACGGCCCGCTGGCGCTCTCGGGTGCCATCTCTACCGGCGGCGCGGTGCTGGCCGCGCAGGCCATGGGCGCCGACTTCGCCTACATCGGCTCGGCCTTCATCGCGACCGAAGAAGCCCGCGCTGCCGACGCCTACAAACAGGCCATCGTCGACGGCAACTCGGACGACATCGTCTACAGCAGCCTCTTCACCGGCGTGCACGGCAACTACCTCGCGCCGTCCATCCGCGCAGCCGGCATGGACCCTGAGAACCTGCCCGAAGGCGACGTCAAGACCATGAACTTCGGCGGCGGTGAAGGCAGCAAGTCCAAGGCCTGGAAAGACATCTGGGGCTGCGGCCAGGGCATTGCCGCCGTCAGCAAGGTGCAGCCCGCCGCGGACTACATCGCCCAGCTCGGCCGCGAGTACGAGCAGGCGCGCCAGCGGGTCTGCGCTTAAGCCCCGCACCGATGGCCTCATCATTACGCCTTCCGGGCATCGATGCCCTCAAGGGGCTGGCGTGCGTGATGATCGTCTGGCATCACCTGGCCTTCTACGGCCCGATGTCGGATGTGGTCCACCCTTTTGCGCCCACACTGATGGACTGGCTGTACGACTACGGCCGCATGGCGGTGCAGGTGTTTCTTGTCGTGAGCGGTTTTCTGGCAGCGGCTTTGCTGGCGCCGCAGGGTGTAGCAGCATTCGATTCACCCGGCCGGCTGGTGCTCAGGCGCTACTGGCGGCTCGTTAAACCTTACCTGGTAGCGCTGCTCGTCAGCGTGCTGGTGGCGGCGCTGGTCAGGCCGTGGTTTGCGCATGCATCCGTGTCCGCATCACCCACACTGCTGCAGCTGCTGGCCCATGTGTTCCTGCTGCAGGACCTGACCGGCCAAGAGGCGCTTTCCGCCGGTGTCTGGTATGTGGCCATCGACCTTCAGCTCTATGCGGCGGCGGTGCTCATCTTTGCCTTTGCCCGGCGCTTCCAGTTTTCGCAGGGCGAGGGCACTGACGCAGTGCATGCCACTTCGGCTTCTTCGGCGGTGTCAGCCCCGCTGGGCGTCAGCCTCATCCTGCTGCTCGCTCTGGCCTCCCTGCTGTTCTTCAACCGCCTGCCGGCATTTGACATCACAGCCCTGTATTTCTGCGGCTCCTACGCGCTGGGCATGTTGGCCTTCTGGGCGTCAGGCAAGCTGGGTGGTCGGCGCGTCTTCTGGCTAGCCACTATGGCAGTGATGGGCGGGCTGGCCCTGGCGCTCGACTTCAGGGGGCGGCTGGTCGTGGCCTTGGTCACCGCCTTCGGCTTGGTGTGGCTGGCCGGCTTGCAGGCAGGCGCCTGGCCGGTGCGCTGGCTGCAGCAGCGCCGATTGGTGCAGCTTGGCAAAATTTCGTACTCAGTGTTCCTCATCCACTTCCCTGTGTGCCTGCTGGTCAACGCGGTAGTCGGCTACTTCTGGCCGACGCAGGTGATGGTCAACGTGGCGGGCTTGTTGCTCGCGTTCATGCTGTCGCTGCTGGCAGGAAGCGCGCTGTACCGATGGGTGGAGTGCCGGCCCGTGCTTGCAGGCCATGGCTGGTTTCGCCGGATTTTTTCGAACTAAAACGAGCTCTAGTCCAGATGGATATTGGGCGGGCAGCTATTGAATTGGTAGCGCCACCGGTGATGAGCCTCGACGGCAAGCCACCGCACCGGCTCAGCGCCTGAACATCTCCAGCTTCAGCTCCGCAGGTTCCCCCAGCCATGAAGCATGCGTGGTGTGGTCTGCCAGGTCGTCGCCGGTCAGGCCATGCACAAACACATCAAGACCCTTGCGCTCACTATTCAGCCAGGGAATGAGCCGCTCAAACGTATCGCTGTCAAACGCCAGCTGGCAACTCCACCGTGGATGCGGTCCAACTTCGCGTTCATGCACTCGTCCCACAGCCACGCCAAATAGCTCCCCCGCCTTTTCACAAAGCGCGCGCGCCTGCTCAACCGTGTCGGGCCCAAAGTAGACATGGGCGTGGTAGCGGGCGTAGAGGTTTTCGGGGCGTTGGGTCATGTGGGGGTCGAGGGAGTCAGAGCGTGAAGCAACGATTATTGCGGCTTGGCTGAGCTGTCGCGGGAATCAGGGTTTTTGCACGATTTCGCGGGATGAAATTTTTACACCGCCTCCGTGTTGCAAGCCTCCTCTGATTGAAGGAGATGGCCCATCAGAGGGAGCCCATGCGGTTAAAAAAACGTTGCTTTGAAGGGCAATCTTTTTCCTAAAACGCAATATCAAGAGAGGAAGAAGAGTTAAGCGGAGTTGCCGGGGTCGTGGGTGACCCCGGCTGGTTGGTATCTTTGCCTGGCCCTGCTCGCTGCGGAACGCTCACGCCGCGGCGCGCAGTTTCAGTAGACGTAACCTGCCGCCGACTTGATCGCCTCCAGCGGTGTGGCCGCTATCCAGTGGGCGTACTGGTTCACCTTGGTGGTGTCCAGGCTGGCTGGATCGATATGGTTGTACTCTCCATTGCGAAAGCTCGACTTGGAAAAGTAGTTGTCTGTCTGAATCGCGTGAATGTGCAGCGTGAATTCGTCGATGTGGCCGACGACGTAACTCTCGAGATCGAGAATGCGCTGATAGGAGTAACGGCAAAAAGCATTGGCGTTTTCATTCGCCGCGATTTCGCCTGCGTACATGGTGATAACGCCTCTGAACCATCCTGGCCATTGTCCGGGTCCATGGGCATCGAAATGCTCCAGCAGCCGCTCGCACCAGTACATCTGGCGCTCCAGGAAAAAGAGCACAAGCGACGATTCGGCAAGCAGGGAGTGGCCGCAACCGAAGGTTCTTTGGTGTGCGACGCCATGGGCTTCGCAGAAGGCAAGCATCTTGTCCCACACATCCGGATTCTCCGCATAACGCCCGCGCCCCAGCACTGGAAAGTTGGGGCGAAAGTTGGCGAGGTGATGGGTCAGGAACACATCGGCGTCTGTGCGAAGCAGCCATTTGTACTGGCCGGCAAGGTGCGCAGTGTGCGCGCCCGTCAGGCAAGCGATAGAGTTGATGAAGTGATAGTCCTTCCAGCGGCCCTCGCGTGACAAGGGCTCCATGATGATTTTGATCACACCGGGGTCGGTGTGGGGCAATTTGTCATGGGCATTCGGATGGCAGACCACGATGAGGTCGGAACGGCGCCAGACGCCTGAATGGATCCAGCTTTTGTAAAACCAGTCAAACTCTTCGTACATGGACTGGTGGTCGTCGATGTATAAAAGTATTCCGAGGTCTTTCTGTTGTGCTTGCATTGTTGCTGGTTGTCGTTGTCGTTGTCAGAAGTTGCGGTAGGTATAGGAGTTGCCGTCTATCACTTCGGTGTGCGAGACGATGTTGGAGAGCAAGTGGGCGGGCTTGAAGGGGGCGCCTGTGCCCATACGGGTCACGTGGGGAGGACTGGCGTTAATGTCTCCGACAAGGCGCTCAAACGGCATCGCGCTCGTCTGGTAGCCGCGCAGCAGGAAGAACTGCATGATCTCCGAACGCATCCAGGCCCAGCGGTCGTGCCAGGCAAAATCACGCTCTGACCAGACAGAGATGTGGGATTCATGGTGGTCCATGTTGGCCTTGGCGGTGTCGTAGAAGCTGAACTCGGGAGCGATCACCAGCAGGTAGGCGCACCGGTAAGTCAGGAAGTTCAGCAGGTCCAGGCCTCTGGACTTGGGCAGGTGCTCTATGCAATCACCGATCACGACCAGGTCATAGGTTTCATTTTTGTACTGATGGATCAGGTCGTAGGCGTCCATCACGCGGACGTCGTCGTATTTGGCGGCCAACTCGAACTTGGCGGCGTACTCCGCTGAAATTTCGGTAGCGCGGATGTGGGCTGTGGGCGCGACTTGCCTCACCAGATCCGCGTATTTGCCTCGACCAGCGCCTATGTCGAGCACAGTGGCGGGTGAGATTTTCTTTATGACCTCGAGCGTCAGCGGGTCGAACACTGTTTCTGAAATTCCAGCCACAAAATTTTCCTTGGAGATGTTGTAAGCATCGGCGCTGCGCGCCTTGCAGCTCGCAACCTTAAACGAAGACAAGGGAGGTCCAACAATGCATTGGAAAAAATGTTTGGCTGTCGGGTTTGGACCTGGGTTGCGGACAACAAAGAACGGTCTTATACTGTATATAAATACAGTATTCTTGTGTTGTCGCTCCTCTATTTCGAGCTCCTCCATGTCCGATGCCATCATCCCCATCCACGCCATCAAAGGCCGCGGCACGGCCACGCGCATGGCGCACCGGTTTGAAAAAGACGTGCGCAGTGCGTGGGACGATGGCTGGGGTACGCTGGAAGAGGATGCCTCTGGTGACGCGCCGCCGCTCCAAACCGAGGTCACGTTTGAAACCGCGCGCAGCGCGATCAGCAAAAACGATTCGCCCGACATCCACTTTGATTACTCGGTGAACCCTTATCGTGGTTGTGAGCATGGGTGCATCTATTGCTATGCCCGGCCTACGCATAGTTACCTCAATCTTTCACCTGGCCTGGACTTTGAAACGCGGCTGATTGCCAAGCGCAATATCGTGGAGGTGTTGCGTGCTGACCTGGGCAAGCGCAGCTATGTTCCCAAGCTGATCAATATCGGCTCGGCGACCGACTGCTACCAGCCCATAGAGCGCGAGTTGAGGCTGACGCGCAGCGTGATCGAACTGATGCAAGAGGTGGGGCAGCCGTTTTCGCTGGTGAGCAAGTCCAGCGGCGTGGAGCGTGACCTGGACCTGATTGCCCCGATGGCCGCGCGCAAGCTTGCGGCCGTGTACGTGACCATCACCACGCTGGACGGCGAAGTGGCGCGCAAGCTGGAGCCGCGCGCGGCGGCGCCGCACCGGCGCCTGCGCACCATACGCACGCTGGCCGAGCATGGTGTGCCCGTCGGCGTGAGCCTGGCGCCGCACATCCCGTTTGTGACTGAAGACATGGAGCAAGTGCTGGAGGCCGCGTGGGAGGCGGGCGCGCGATCGGCGTTTTATCACGTGATCCGGCTGCCCTGGGAGGTCGCTCCGCTGTTCAAAGGGTGGCTGGAGCTGCACTACCCGCAGCGCGCGGCGCGCATCATGGCGCATATTCATGAGATGCGCGGCGGCAAAGATTACGACGCTGATTTCGCGACACGCATGAAGGGTTCGGGGCTGTGGTCGGATCTCGTTCGCCAGCGCTTTCAGAAAGCCTGCCAGCGCTTGGGCTTTAATCGTGAGCGGGTTGAACTCGATCTGAGCCAGTTCCGGGCACCGGCTGCGGGTGGGCAGGGCAGTCTGTTCTGAAACGCTCTGCCGCAAAGTATCGTGCGGGCTATAGTTTTAAACGCACTGCGGGGGCTTCCGCCCTCGGTAAAAAGGAGTTCACTTTGGCACTCGAATGGAGATATTCATCGGAAGGCATGGCCGACGCGGACTGGGAAGAGCTGTCGAATCTCTACCGCATTGCCCCGCTAGGCGACAAGAAGCCGGCCGACCTGCGGATTGTTTTTTCCAACAGCATGTTCAAGTGTTTTGTGTATGACACCGGCAAGCTGATTGCCGCCGGGCGCGCGGTGGCCGATGGGAGGGACTGCTCTTACATCTGCGACATCGCGGTGGCGCCGGACCGGCAGGGGTCGGGCATGGGCAAAGAGATGGTTGCGGCGCTGGTGAAGCTTTCTGCTGGTCACAAGAAGATCATTTTGTATGCGGTGGCCGGCAAGGAGCCGTTTTACCGCAAGCTTGGCTTCAGGCGCATGCTCACGGCGATGGCGATTTTTGCGAATGCGGAGCAGGCGATGCAGAGTGGGTTAATCGGTGAGGAGTGAATTGGTTTTGCTCCTGGGTTTTACTCCTTCCCCCGCTGGGGGAAGGCAGGGATGGGGGCCTGCGGCGGTAGATATGCCGCGGTTATTGACAAGGCTGCTGGCCCCCACCCCAACCCTCCCCCAGTGGGGGAGGGAGCTGAACGGGGAGAGTTGGAAAACCTAACGCAAATAGCTGCGGTTCAGCCGCACCTCAAGCTTCTTTTGCAAGGTCTCAAACGAGGCACTCATCGCCCAGTAAATGCCCGCCGCCGCCAGGTACAGGGGAAAGGGCTGAAAGGTCGTGGCAATCACTTCCTTGGTTGCCAGCATCAACTCTCCCACGGCAATCACCGACACCAGCGAGGTGTCTTTGATCAGGCTGATCAGGCTGTTGGACAAACTGGGTACTGCCAGTCGCAGGGCCTGTGGGCCGATCACGTAGCGCAGAGTTTGTGCTTGCGTGAGGCCCAGGCTGCGGGCCGCGTTCCACTGGCCGTGTTCCACACCGTTGATCGCGCCGCGAATCGTCTCCGACAGATAGGCGCCCACGTTCAGGCTCAGGCCCAGAATGCCGGCGCTGATCGGGTCGAACTGGATGCCTATGCTGGGCAGGCCGAAATAAATGACGAAGAGTTGCACCAGCAACGGCGTGCCGCGCATGCAGCTGACATACAGCGTGGCGAATTGCGAAAGCACCGGCACTTTAGCCAGCCGCGTCACGGCCACGATGGTGCCGATGATGGCGCCGAAGAAAACAGATGCCACCGCCAGCAGCAGCGTCCACCCCGCGCCTTTGAGCATCAGCGGCAAAGCGTCGCGCAGCAACTGGGTCAAGCCGGACAAGTCCATGAGGGTCTCCACAAATAAAAACCCCGGCAGAGAGCCGGGGTTGTTTCAGGCGCCGAAGGATGGCGCGCGGCTGATCGAATGTTACTTCGATTGGCTGAATGATTTCGTTACTTGGCAACAGGCGGCTTGCTCACGTCGCGGTCAAACCACTTGGTCGAGATCTTCGCGAAGCTGCCGTCGGCTTGCAAATCGGCCAGCGCCTTGTCGATGGCGGCTTTGAACTTCGGGTTGTTCTTGACGAAAGGAATGCCGGACTTTTCGAGATCGCCCACCGGTGCGCCGGGCTTGAGCGGCAACTTGGTTTGCTTGACGATGTAGGGGATCAGCAGGCTGTCGTTCAGCGCGGCGTCAATGCGGCCCAACGCCAGGTCTTGCAAATATTCTTGCGCGCCTGGGTAGGTCTTGACGTCGATGCCGCCGACCTTTTTGGCGATATCGGCGTAGTTGGTTCCCTGGCCCAAGCCAAGTTTGTGGCCCTTGAGGTCGGCGAGCGTTTTGAACTCGCGCTTTTCGTCCTTGCGGATGATCAGCTGGGGGGCCGAGATGGTGTAGGGCTCGGAGAAATCAAAGGTTTCCTTGCGCTTGTCGGTAATGCCGACCTGGTTGATCACCACGTCGTACTTGCCAGCCTGCAAGCCTGCCAGGATGGCGCTCCATTCGCTGGTGGAGAACTCGGCCTTCACGCCCAGCTTTTGCGCCAGGGCATTGGCCAGTTCCACTTCAAAGCCGGCGAGCTGGCCGCCTTCTTTGTAGTTGAAGGGCGGGTAGGTGCCTTCGAGTGCGACTTTGAGGGTGCCGCGCTGCTTGACGGTGTCGAGCAGGTCGGCTGCGCTGGCGCCCAACGTCAGTGTCAGGAGGAGTGCGGAGGCGATGGAGGAGGTGACAAGCTTGCGAATATTCATATTCAATCCTTGCATAAGAGAATTGTTATTGAGATGAAAAGTGAATATTAAATCTGCCGCCAGTTTGGTGCATGTGAGGCGCCAAAGGCCCTACAGCGAATCCGGATGCTTCACGCGTCACAACGCATCACACGCGGCGCGTGCGGACTCAGGGCTTGGTGCAATGCGCGTAGATGTCGAGCGCAGGCTTGTAGACACTCGTCTGCACATTCATCAAACCAAGCACCGAGTGAAAGTAGTTGTCATGGCTCACCGGTGCGTCGAGCTGCAGTTTCAGGCAAGCCGTGCTCAGCTTGTTGCGCTGTTCGAACCCGGGCGATAGCCAGGTGATCCACGGCACGCGCTTTTGCACGTCGGGCGCGATGCCGTAGGGCATGCCGTGCAGGTAGAGATTGTTCTCGCCCAACGACTCGCCGTGGTCGGCCAGGTAGAGCAGGGCGGGTGCACTGCGCGCCTCCTGCGCCTTGAGCCACTGGATGGACGAGGCCAGCAATTTGTCGGTGTAGACGATGCTGTTGTCATAGGCATTGAGCAGGCCTTCGCGGCTGCAGCTTTGCAGCGCGTTGTCGGTGCATTCGGGCAGGAATTTTTTGACGGCTTGCGGCGAGCGTTTGTAATACGCCGGGCCGTGGCCGCCCATCTGGTGCATCACCACCACGACGCCTTTGGCGCGCCGCTCGGCGGGCAGCGCGGCAATACGCTCGTCAATGCCGTGCAGCATGACTTCGTCAAAACACTCGCCGCTGTCGCACAGGCCCGGCACCTGTAGCTGCACCGTGTTCACGTTGGGCACGCGGTCGCACACGCCCTTGCAGCCCGACTGGTTGTCTATCCACAGCACAGCCAGGCCCGCGCGCTGCAGCACGTCCAGCATGCCTTCGTAGTTGGCGGGCCGCGAGTCATAGGCTTCGCGCCCGAAGTTGGAGAACATGCAGGGCACCGATGCGGCGGTGCTGGTGCCGCACGACCATGCATTGCGCAGGCTCACCACGTTTTCCTGGGCCAGTAGCGGGTTGGTGGGGCGGCCGTAGCCGTTGAGTGAAAAGTTGACGCTACGCGCTGTCTCGCCCAGCACCAGCAGCAGCAAAGGCGGCTTGGTTTGGGCTGCGTAATTGGCGCCGAGTCTGGCGTCTTCGCCCAGGGGAAGCACAATGGATTCGTCGCGCTGGAAAGGCTTGGCTGCGATGGCGCCGAGTGCGTAGTAGGAATTGAGCGGATTGATCAGGTAGCGCACATAGGTGTAGTTGCGCATCACAGAGGCGATGCTCTGGAAGAACAAAAACACCACCAGCACCAGCAGCACGCAGGCGCCGGTCAGTGTGGCTGCATTGGTGAGCACCTGCCGCACCGCGCCTGCGCGCCTGACCTTTTGCCGCCACAAGAAGACCATCGGCAGGACCGCCAGCACCGTCACTGTGGCCAACAGGCGCCAGTTCAGCAGGTCGCGTGTCTCGCGCACATCGGTCTGCAGCGTGTTGATCATCATGGTCTTGTCGATGACCACCCCGTAGGCCATCATGAAGTAGGCGCCGAAGGCCGCCGACAAAAGGAAGATCGTAATGGCCGGCTTGAGCGTCCAGCGCCAGGCCAGCAGACTGAGCAGGGCGGTGGTGGCCAGCGCGATCACCAGCGCCAGCGCAATGCTGATGACGACGACCTGGCTGCCGGTGAGCCCGGGCAGGCGGGCCAGCTCGCGCCACAAGGCCACATTGCATACCGTGGCGATCCAGAGGCTGGCCAGCACCACCAGCCACAGCGGGCGCATGCCGGTGTCTTGGCGAACAGTGGTCAGGGGGGCGGGCCGCGATGCGGAGGGTGCGGAAGGGGAAGGGCGCAGCGGCATAGCGCTGGATTGTATTTGGCCTGCCTTATGGCGCGCTTAATGCCAGCAAGGTCGGCCAGGGCTTCATTCAGCCCGGAACAGGCAGCCCAAGTTGCCGCGCATGGTGCCGCAGGTGGTCCGCCATGAAGGTGGCGATGAAGTAGTAGCCATGGTCATAACCGGCGTGGCGATGCAGTGCCAGCGGCTGGCCTGCCTTGGCGCAAGCCGCTTCAAACAGCTCGGGATACAGCTGCTCGGCAAGGAATTTGTCATCCAGTCCCTGGTCTATGCGTATGCCGCCGGGGTAGGGCGCTGCGGGCATGAGGTTCATCAAGGCGGTGGCGTCATGTTCGATCCACTGTGACTCATCGCTGCCGAGGTAGCCGGTGAAGGCCTTGCGCCCCCACGGGCACTGGCTGGGCGCACAGATGGGTGCAAAGGCTGAGACCGATTTGAAAAGGTCCGGGTGCCGGAGCGCAAGGGTCAGCGCACCATGGCCGCCCATCGAGTGCCCGAAGATGCCGATGCGGGCAGCGTCAATCGACAAGGCGCCCGTTAGCAGCGGCAGCAGTTCCGCTGTGATGTAGCTTTCCATGCGGTAGTGCTGCGACCACGGGGCCTGCGTCGCATCAAGATAAAAGCCTGCACCGCGGCCGAAATCCCAGCTGTCCGTTTCACCCGGAATCTTCGCGCCGCGCGGGCTGGTGTCGGGCGCGATCAAGGCCATGCCCAGCTCAGCCGCCAGGCGCTGCGCGCCGGCTTTGATCATGAAGGTTTCTTCGTTGCAGGTTAGGCCCGCCAGGTAAATCAGCGCCGGCACCTTCTCCCCAGCCAAGGCTTGTGGCGGCAGGAACACCGAGAACTTCATCGGCAGGCCCACCTCGCGCGAGTCATGCTGGTAGAAGCGCTGCACGCCGCCGAAGCAGCCGTGTTCGCTGAGGAGTTCGAGTGGGGTTGTCATGTCGCTCAGTACAGGACCACACCGCGGATGGACTCGCCGCTTTTCATGAGATCAAACCCTTTGTTGATATCTTCCAGCGGCATGGTGTGTGTGATCAGGTCGTCGATATTGATCTTGCCCTCCATGTACCAGTCCACAATCTTGGGCACATCGGTGCGGCCGCGCGCGCCACCGAAGGCCGAGCCTTCCCATTTGCGGCCGGTGACGAGCTGGAAGGGGCGGGTGCTGATTTCGGCGCCGGCTTCGGCCACGCCGATGATGATGCTGCGGCCCCAGCCCTTGTGCGTGCATTCCAGCGCCTGGCGCATGACCTTGGTGTTGCCAATGCATTCGAAGCTGTAATCGGCGCCGCCATCGGTGAGCTGCACGATGGCGTCAACGACGTTTTCGGTTTCCTTGGGGTTGATGAAGTGTGTCATGCCGAATTTGCGCGCCATCTCTTGCCGAGCGGGGTTGATGTCCACGCCGATGATCTTGTCAGCGCCCACCATCTTCGCGCCCTGAATCACATTGAGGCCGATGCCGCCCAGACCGAACACCACCACGTTGGCGCCGGCTTCAACCTTGGCGGTGAAGAGCACGGCGCCTATGCCGGTGGTCACGCCGCAGCCGATGTAGCAGACCTTGTCGAAGGGCGCGTCTTCGCGAATCTTGGCCAGCGAGATTTCAGGCGCGACGGTGTAGTTGCTGAACGTACTGGTGCCCATGTAGTGAAAGATGGGTTTGCCGTCCAGGCTGAAGCGACTGGTGGCGTCGGGCATCAGGCCCTTGCCTTGCGTGCCGCGAATCAGCTGGCACAGATTGGTTTTTCGCGAGAGGCAGAACTTGCATTGGCGGCATTCGGGGGTGTACAGCGGAATGACGTGATCGCCCTTTTTAAGCGTCGTCACGCCGGGGCCCACGTCAACCACAATGCCCGCGCCCTCATGGCCGAGGATGGCCGGGAAGATGCCTTCCGGGTCGGCGCCCGAGAGCGTGTAGTAGTCGGTGTGGCAAATGCCGGTGGCCTTGATCTCGACGAGCACCTCGCCGAATTTCGGGCCTTGCAGGTCCACGGTTTCAATCGTCAGGGGCTGGCCTGATTTCCAGGCGACGGCGGCTTTGGTTTTCATGGTGTGTCGGGTTTGGGCGTGAGTGGGCGGGAGGGGGCGTGAGAGGGCGGGAGGAGGTTCCAGTGCGTCAGCCACTATAAGCCAGACCCCAGGTCCATTCGCGGCCAACGCCCCCTCTGGATGCAAGCCGATGTTTCATTTTGAGAAAACCTGTGCCCGGCGCGTTGCACGCCGGCATGCCACCATGGGTTTCCAGATTTATAAGTAAAAAGAGCCGCCAGCCCAATAAACATATGGGCAAGCAGCTCCTTATTTGATAGCAAACGGTTTTGGCAGGGGTGCCTGCCCCGAATGGCTTCAGCGGTCTTAGCGGCCGATTTCCTTCAGGTACTGCGCGCGCGCAGCCACAGCGGTGTCGGTGAAGTCGGTGAACACGCCGTCAACGCCTGCGCGGTAGAAGGCCAGGTACTCGGCCTTGGCGTCGCCCTGGTAGTCGGTGGCCAGGCGGCGCGACTCATTGCGGAAGGTGAAGGGGTGCACGAACAGGCCCGCCTTGTGTGCGTCGGCGACGAAGCTGGTGGCCGGTTGCGAGGTGGAATCCGCGTCGTTGAGCTTGCCGTCGCGGTTGATGTCGACCTGTTTGCCGTCCGCGCCTATCGTGCCCTTGGTGCTGATGATGTAGCGCTTCCAGGGGCCGATGCCGTCTGCATAGGTCTTGATCTCGGCCATGCCTGCGGGCGTGGTCATGGCGTCGAAGAAGCGCTTGTCGCCGGCCTTGGTCCAGTCGTAGGGGCGGTCGCTTGGCAAGGCAAAGGTGACACGGCCGGTCTTCGGGTCAATGCCGTCGCCGTCAACGAGCTGGATTATTTTTGTATTGAGGCCCTTGCTCTTCATGTACTTCAGGCTGCCTGGCTCAAACGACTGCACGTAGATGGGCGCGGTCTTGCTGTTCCACCCGGCGGCGTTGATGATGGCGATCAGCTTGTCTTCCATCGGCAGGCCGAGTTCACGGAAGTAGGTCGGGTTCTTGGTTTCAGGGTAGATCGCGATCGTGCGGCCGGTCTTGGCTGACTGGGCCTTGGCCAGGTCGACCACTTCCTGCAAGGTCGGGATTTTGTACTGGCCGTTGAACTGCTGCGGGCGCTCGGCGTCGGTCGAGATCGCGCCCAGGGTGCGGATTTCAGCCAGCGTGAAGTCGTTGCTGAACCAGCCGGTCTGCGTTTCGCCGTCGACCTGGATGGTCTTCTTGCGCGACGCGAATTCAGGGTGTTTGGCGACGTCGGTGCTGATGGCCAGGTTGGGGTCGTGGCGGGTAACCAGCACGCCGTCCTTGGTCACGACCAGGTCCATCTCGATCACGTCGGCGCCCAGCTCGATCGCGCGCACATAGGCTTCCACGGTTTCTTCGGGCAGATAACCGGAAGCGCCGCGGTGTGCGATGACCAGCGGCGCCTTGCCGTCCAGGGTAGAGAGGCCTGATGGCGATGTCGTGCCTGGCGAAGAGCAGGCGGCCAGCAGAACGCTGCTGCAGAGAACGGCGAGCAGGCTGCCTTGTTTCAAGGTCACGGCCTTGCGGGTCGATACGGTCATGGGTGCATCCCTCTTGTTAAAAGGCTGATCGTATGCGCCGGATCACGACAGGAATGTGACAGTGTGTGCGGCGTAGATGTCTATACAACAACAGAATGCTGCAGCGGTTTGATCTGCGGAATAAAAAATGCCGGAACAAGTCCGGCATTTTTGATGCTTACGTGATCCAGGTGATCGACGTGATGAACGTAATCGATCAGGCGCTGAAGAAGCTCTTGAGCTTGTCAGCCCAGCCTTCTTCGGTCGGCGAATGCTTGGCGCCGCCTTTTTTCAGGGACTCGTCCAGCTCCTTGAGCAGCTTGCGCTGGTGCTCTGTGAGCTTGACCGGGGTTTCAACCGTGATGTGGCAGTACAGGTCACCGGGGTAGCTGGAGCGAACGCCCTTGATACCCTTGCCGCGCAGGCGGAACTGCTTGGCGGCCTGGGTGCCTTCGGGAATGTCGATCGCGGCCTTGCCGGCGAGCGTGGGCACTTCGATTTCGCCGCCCAGGGCCGCAGTGGTGAAACTGATGGGCACCACGCAGTGCAGGTCGTCGCCGTCGCGCTCAAAGATGTCGTGCTTCTTCAGGCGGATCTCGATGTAGAGGTCGCCCGGCGGGCCGCCATTGGTGCCTGGTTCGCCGTTGCCGGTCGAGCGGATGCGCATGCCGTCGTCGATGCCTGCGGGGATTTTGACTTCCAGTGTCTTGTTGTTTTTGGTCTTGCCTACGCCATGGCAGGTGATGCAGGGTTCGGGAATCAGCTTGCCCGTGCCTTTGCACTGCGGGCAGGTCTGCTGCACGCTGAAGAAACCCTGGCGCATCTGCACCACACCGTGGCCGTGGCAGGTGGTGCAGGTGACCACCTTGGTGCCGGGCTTGGCACCGCTGCCGTGGCAGGTGTTGCAGTCGTCCCAGCTTGGAATGCGGATTTGCGCTTCCTTGCCGTTGGCCGCTTCTTCGAGCGTGATCTCCATGGCGTAGCTCAAGTCACCGCCGCGGTAGACCTGCCGGCCGCCGCCGCGCTGCGCACCGCCGCGCTGGCCGCCGAAGACGTCGCCGAAGATGTCGCCAAAGGCTTCGGCAAAGCCGCCAAAGCCTTCCGCGCCCGGGCCGCCGCGCATGTTGGGATCCACACCGGCGTGGCCGTACTGGTCGTAGGCCGCGCGCTTGTTCTCGTCGGAAAGCATCTCGTAGGCTTCTTTGGCCTCCTTGAATTTTTCCTCGGCAACCTTGGATGCATCCCCCTGGTTGCGGTCGGGGTGGTGCTTCATCGCGAGCTTGCGATACGCCTTTTTGATGTCTTCCTCACTGGCGTTTTTGGGGACGCCTAGTGTGTCGTAGTAGTCTTTTTTGGTGGCCATGGCAGGTCAGTCAGTAAGTCAGTCAGGAATCGTTGTTGTGAGGGTAGCGGGAAACGCAAAAGCGGAAATCCGGGATTGCTCCCGGTTTTCCGCCTTTGCTGGCTGCTTGTGCCGTCTGCTTTTGCATGCAGTTATCAGGCCAATGCAGGGTGCTTGTGTAAAAAGCGCTTAGCCCTTTTTGACTTCCTTGACTTCGGCGTCAACGACATTGTCGTCGGCAGCCGGCTTGGCTTCAGCTTGCGCCGCGCCTGCCGCACCAGCGTCACCACCGGCCGCGGCCTGCGATGCCTGCATGTCGGCATACATCTTCTCGCCGAGCTTCTGGCTGGCTTCCATCAGGGCCGTGTTCTTGGCGTCGATGGCGGCCTTGTCGTCCCCTAGCAGGGCTTCTTCCATGTCCTTGATGGCGGCTTCGATCTTTTCCTTTTCGCCGGCTTCAAGCTTGTCGCCGTATTCGCCCAGCGATTTCTTCACGCTGTGCACCATGGCTTCGGCGTTGTTCTTGGCGGTGACGAACTCGACCTTCTTCTTGTCTTCTTCGGCGTTCAGCTCGGCGTCTTTCACCATCTGCTGGATCTCGGCTTCAGACAAACCGGAGTTGGCCTTGATGGTGATCTTGTTTTCCTTGCCCGTGCCTTTGTCTTTGGCGCCGACGTGCAGGATGCCGTTGGCGTCGATGTCGAAAGACACTTCAATCTGCGGCGTGCCGCGTGCTGCAGGCGGAATGCCCTCGAGGTTGAACTCGCCCAGCGCCTTGTTGCCCGAGGCAATTTCGCGCTCGCCCTGGAACACCTTGATCGTCACGGCCGGCTGGTTGTCTTCAGCGGTCGAGAAGGTTTGTGCGAACTTGGTCGGGATGGTCGTGTTCTTCTTGATCATCTTGGTCATCACGCCGCCCATGGTTTCGATACCGAGGGACAGCGGGGTGACGTCGAGCAGCAGCACGTCGGTGCGGTCGCCGGACAGGACCTGGCCTTGAATCGCTGCGCCCACGGCAACGGCTTCATCGGGGTTCACGTCCTTGCGGGGTTCTTTGCCGAAGAGCTCTTTGACCTTCTCTTGCACCTTGGGCATGCGGGTCTGGCCGCCGACCAGAATCACGTCATGGATGTCGGCCGCGCTGACGCCGGCGTCCTTCATGGCGATGCGGCAAGGCGCAATCGTGCGCTCGATCAGTTCGTCAACCAGGCTTTCGAGCTTGGCGCGGGTCAGCTTGACCAGCAAGTGCTTGGGGCCGGTGGCGGGGTCGTGCGCGATGTAGGGAATGTTGACTTCGGTGGCCGGGCTGTTGGACAGCTCGATCTTGGCTTTTTCAGCGGAGTCTTTCAGGCGCTGCAGCGCCACCACGTCTTTGGACAGGTCGATGCCGCTGTCTTTCTTGAACTCGGCCACGATGTAGTCGATCACGCGCTGGTCGAAGTCTTCGCCGCCCAGAAAGGTGTCGCCGTTGGTGGAGAGAACTTCAAATTGTTTTTCACCGTCGACATCGGCGATCTCGATGATGGAGATGTCGAAGGTGCCGCCGCCCAGGTCATACACGGCGATCTTGCGGTCGCCCTTTTCCTGCTTGTCCAGGCCGAAGGCCAAGGCTGCTGCGGTGGGTTCGTTGATGATGCGCTTGACTTCCAGGCCGGCAATGCGGCCGGCGTCTTTGGTGGCCTGGCGCTGTGCGTCGTTGAAGTACGCAGGCACGGTGATCACGGCTTCGGTGACTGGTTCGCCGAGGTAGTCTTCGGCGGTCTTTTTCATCTTGCGCAGGATGTCGGCGCTGACTTGCTGGGCCGACAGCTTCTTGCCGCGCACTTCCACCCAGGCGTCGCCGTTGTCGGCCGCCACGATGGAATAAGGCATCAGCGCGATGTCTTTCTGGACTTCTTTTTCGCTGAACTTGCGGCCGATCAAACGCTTGACGGCGTACAGGGTGTTCTTGGGGTTGGTCACGGCCTGGCGCTTGGCCGATGCGCCGACCAGCACTTCGCCGTCTTCCTGGTAGGCGACGATGGAAGGGGTGGTGCGCACGCCTTCCGAATTTTCGATCACGCGGGGGGTGTTGCCCTCCATGATGGCCACGCAGCTGTTGGTGGTGCCCAGGTCAATGCCGATGATTCTTCCCATGATGATTTACTCCTGCTTTTTTGATTCGTTAAAGATTGAAAGTGGGGTGGCCGGGGCGTTTGAGGCCGCAGCCGCTATGGATTAACTATGTTGATAACTTGTGGGTAAGCTGTGTGGCTTCAAGGGCTTCAACAAGGTTTTTAAAAGGTTTTCAAGAAGTTTTGGGTTCTTATTTAGGGGCTGCCACCGTGACCAGCGCGGGGCGCAGCACACGCTCGGCGATCAAGTAGCCCTTTTGCAGCACGTTGACCACGGTGTTGGCTTCTTGCTCGGCGGGCACCATGCTGATGGCCTGGTGCTGGGTCGGATCGAATTTCGTGCCGGGCGCCGGGTCGATGGCCACTACCTTGTTGCGTTCCAGCGCGCTCTTGAGTTGCTGGAGCGTGGCTTCGGCGCCTTCGCGGATCTGTTCGGGCGTGGCGTCCTTGATCGCCAGGCCCGCTTCCAGGCTGTCGGCCACCGGCAGCAGGCTTTCGGCGAAGCTTTCCAGGGCGTACTTGCGCGCCTTGGCGACTTCTTCGTCGGCGCGGCGGCGGGCGTTTTCGGTCTCGGCCTTGGCGCGCAGGTAGCTGTCGGCCAGGTCGGTGTTTTTGGCCTGCAGCGTGGCGACTTCGGCTTGCGCGACGGTCAGCGCGTCAAACTCGTTGGCCGCCTGCGCCGCTTCGAGCTCTTCAGGGCTGGGTTGGCCGCTAAGGGGTTGATTTTGTTCGGGTTGTGTATTGTCAGACATGCTCAAAAACAAGGTTGAAGCTGGTAAGCGTCCCAGCTTGGGGTGGCAAAGCCCTTTTCAAGACAAGGGCTTCATTTTTGGTCCAGAAAGTTCGGCTGCGGGTGCGCGGCCAGGGTATTCAGCGGGGTTGGGCTCCTGCCGTTCCTGTGCGGAGGGGGCGCCCAGTCCCAAGAGCTGGTTCGGGGGCAATTGTAGTGGCTGGCTGCGCAGGGCCTGGCGGGCGGAGGGGTCCCGGTTGCGTACCGGGCGCTTTTGGGCGGGGTCGCCTTGTGCTATGTTATTGATAGCGCATAGCCAGGATGGCATATGGGCTGGAGGCCGAAAAGGCCTGAAGATCGGGGTGGGCTGCAGGGCGTGGGGCGAATTCAGGCCGTTGCCAGCTTTTGCATGCGCGTGATCAGTTCGCGCTTGTTGTCGCGGCTGCGGTGGGCGTGCTCACGCATCAGGGCCTCGGCGCGGGCGCCTTCGCCGGCCAGCAGGGCGGCCAGCACGTCTTCGTGGTCGCTTTGCGCGCGCTGGATAAAACCGAACTCCAGCAAGGGCAAGGCGCCGTTGAGGCTGAGCGCACCGGCGCCGGCCATCGGCGTTTTGCTGACGTGCGCCAGCGCCGAGGCGAGTGTGCTGTTGCCTGCGGCCCGTACCAGCGCGCCGTGAAAGCGCGCGTTCATGGGCACCCAGCGTGCCGCATCAATCACGTGGCCCGAGGCTTCGGCTTCCTGCAGCAGCAGCCGGCCTTCATCAATACAGGCTTGCAGTTCGGCCCGGGTTTCGGGCGGGATTCCACGCTCGGCGGCCTGGCGCGCCGCCATGCCTTCGAGCACGCCCCGCACGTCGACCGCGTTGGTGATTTCGTCCACGGAGAACTGGCGCACCCGAAAGCCGCGCGTCGGCAGGCGTTCGAGCAAGCCCTCTTTTTCCAGCTCGCCCAGTGCGATGCGGATGGGCGTGCGCGACACCGCCAGCTGGGCGGAAAGTTCGAGCTCCACCATGCGCTCGCCGGGCGCCACCTGGCCGCTCAGGATTCTTCGCCGCAATTCCTGCGTGGTGTAGTCGATCTGGGAGGACATGAAGGGCGGGTGAAAGAGGAAGGCGCGACAGGAAGGCGTGGGAGGAAATTGGTCTGGATTATTGCATGCAATATGTATAAATATCAGGGTTTTCAAGGTGACTCTGAGGTCTATTGCGCGCAATAATATAAGATGACTAAGTATTTCATCGGCAACGCATTGGTGAAAACGTCAGGCTTGGCCCTATTTCCACAGGAGACACGATGAACCCGCCCCGCTTCAATTCCCGGCGCCTGTTGGCTGGCACTGCCGCCTTCGCGCTGATGGCGCTGATGATCCCCGCCGCGCAGGCCCAAGCCTCTGCGGCCTACCCCAACAAGCCCGTCAAACTGATTGTTCCGTTCCCCGCCGGCGGTGGTGGTGACACGCTGGCGCGGCTGGTCATGTTGCGCGCGGCCAAAGAGCTGGGCCAACCCATCGTGGTCGAGAACCTGGGCGGCGCGGGCGGCAATGTGGGCAGCGCCGCGGCCGCCAAGGCGCCGGCCGACGGCTACACCTTGCTCTATGGCACCAACGGCACGCACGCCATCAACCACGCGATCTACAAATCGACGGGCTTTAATGCAGTGCGTGACTTTGAGCCTGTGACCCAGTTGACCCGCATCGCGGCCATGGTGGTGGTGCGGCCCACGCTGCAGGTCAACTCCATGGCCGAACTCACCAAGCTGCTCAAGGCCAACCCGGGCAAATACACCTTCGGCTCCGCCGGCAACGGCACGACATCGCATCTGGCCGGCGAGATCTACAAGTCGCGCGCGGGGCTGGCGGTGGTGCACATTCCCTACCGCGGCGGCGCGCAGGCCATGACGGACCTGATGGGCGGGCAGGTCGACATGATGATTGAAGTGATGCCGAATGCCGCACCCCAGGCCAAGAGCGGCCGTGTCAAACCGCTGGCCGTGACGACCGCCACGCGCGTGGCGGGCTGGCCTGATGTGCCGACCATCGCGGAGTCGGGTTTGCCGGGCTTTGATGTCAGCGCATGGGACGCGATTTTTGTTCCCGCAGGAACGCCGCGGCCCATCGTCAACCGGTTGAACGAGGCCATTCACAAGGCCCTGGCCGACCCCGAACTGCGCGCCCAGTTGCAGTCACGCGGCGCTGAAGTCGCGCCTGGCACGCCGGAAGAGTTGGCCAAACATATCGCGGCCAACATGACCTTGTGGGGGGATGCGGTGAAGCGCTCAGGCGCGGCCGTCGACTGACGCGGCAATGAGCGTCACGGCAGCAAAAAAGCGACCCGTGGGTCGCTTTTTTTTATTGAGGCCGGTGAACCGGCGACAGGAAATATTTACTTTTTCTTGGTCTGGCTCAGCGACCATTTACCGGCAAAGGCCTGCAGGTCATTCAGGCGCTTGAGCAAATCGCCACCCAGCGAAGTGACGGTGTAGCCTTCGCTGCCGTGGGACAGCAGGCCTGCTGCGCGCAACTCTTTGATGCGGGTGTTGAGGGTGTTGGGAGTGATGCTGCCGATGCTGTCTTGCAGGAGGCGGAACGTCTGGGGGTGGCCGTCTTTCAAGGCCCACAACACGCGAAGGGCGTAGCGTGCTTCCAGCAGTTCAAGCAATTGGCCTACCGCTGCATTTTCTTTGGCACTCATCAGGTAATCTCCTCGGTCACAGTTTGGTCACAGGTGGTTGTTAAGCAAAAAGCTTCTATTCGCTTGAGTCCAAATATAACGCAATTTCCTGGCTGCTACGAGTTTTGTAGCTGCGAATCCACACGCAGCGTGGGTTGGCAGCCTAAATCTCTTGGAAAACCCTGATGCCGCCAGCCCGGAATGCGTGCACCAAAACCGCGCCCGCTACATCACGGGTATGACAGCGGCCGGATGAAGATTCACCGCGCTGCCTGCTTTGGACGACGCCATGATGGCTTCAATGACCTGTTGCACTCCCAGCGCGGAGCGGCCTGTGACCGCCGGCGCCGCGCCATTTTGCACCGCACGGATAAAGTCTTCCAGTACGGCCCGATGGGCGGCGTGGTCAAACGCCATCGGGTCTGCGCCGCCGCCGGAGGCCTGGCTCGCGCCGGCCGTCGCGGTGCGGCCGTTGTGAAAAGCAGCCCGCATCTCACCGCTTTCCAGCGTCGCGGTGCCCTGCGTGAAGTTGAGTTCGATACGCTCCGGAAAACCGGGGTAGGCCGCCGTGGTGGCCTGCACCACCGCCACTGCGCCATTGCTGTAGTGCAGCAATGCCGCCGCCGTGTCTTCGCCTTCCATGCGGTGCACGGTGCTTGTGCCGGCGATGCCCATCACACGTTCCGGCATGCCGATAAAGCTGAGCAACAGATCCAGCGTGTGGATGGCCTGCGTGATCAGCACGCCGCCGCCGTCTCTGGCCAGGGTGCCTCGTCCCGGCTCGTCGTAATAACTCTGGGGCCGCCACCAGCGCACGAAGGCTGCCGCGCTGACGAGCTGCCCCAGCTCGCCTGACGCGATCAGCGCACGCAGGCCCAGCGCGGCTTCACGCAAGCGGTGTTGCAGCATGACGGCCAGCGTGACACCTGCAGTCTCACAGGCTTCTACCAGCGCATTGGCGCGGTTCAGGTCGATCTCTAGCGGCTTTTCAACGAGCACATGTTTGCCGGCGCCGGCCGCGCGTTGCACCATCTCGAGGTGGGCGTTGGGCGGTGTCAGCACCAGCACGGCTTTCACGCTGTCGTCTTGCAGGATGTCTTCAAGGCGCGTGGTTTTGCGCGCACCTTGTGGCACCTGCGCGGCCGCCAGGCGGCCGGCATCCCGCCCGTAGACGTAGGCAAGCTCGGCGATGCCGGCAAGGTCTTGCAGGCTTTTGAAATGAGGCGCCGAACCCAGTCCGGCGCCGATGACGGCCAGGCGCAGCCGTTCGGAAGAAGCCTGCATCTTCATCTTTGCATTTTCAGTCGAGCTTGATGTTGGCCGCCTTGATCACCTGCGCCCATTTTTCGACTTCGGCTTTCTGGAAAGCCGTGACCTGATCGGTCGTCAGCGGAGTGGGCTGCATGCCCAGGGCCTTCAGGCGCTCCTGCATCTCGGGCTGCGCAATGATCTTCAGGATCTCGGTATGTAACCTGTCAATGATGGGCTTGGGTGTGCCGGCCGGCACAAAAATGGCCTGCCACGAGGTGACCTCAAAACCCGGCACACCGGACTCGGCCACGGTGGGCACATTGGGCAGGGACTCCAGGCGCTTGGCCGATGTGACGGCCAGCGCGCGCACCTTGCCGCTCTGGATGTGCGGGCCTGCCACCACGGTGGTGTCGAACATCATGTCGACCTGCCCGCCGATCACATCCTGGATCGCGGGGCCGCTGCCTTTGTACGGTACATGGATGAACTGCGTGCCCGACTTGTAGCCCAGCAGCTCCAGCGACAGGTGTTGCGAGGTGCCGCTGCCGGCCGACGCCGATGAAATGGTTCTGGGCTTGGCTTTGGCCGCGGCCAGTACGTCCTGCAGGGTTTTGTAGGGACTGTTGGCGCCGACCACCAGCACGACCGGGTTGGAGCCGATCAGCACCACCGGAGAAAACGATTTGACCGGGTCATAGCCCAGCTTGGGATAAAGGCTCACATTGATGGCATGCGAGCTGACCGTGCCGCCCACGAGGGTGTAGCCGTCGGCCGGCGCACGTGCGGCCAGTTCGGAGCCGATGCCGCCGCCGGCGCCGCCCCTGTTGTCGACCACGATGGTGGTACCCAGCACAGGGCCGAGCTTCTGGCCGATGAGCCGGCTCAGGATGTCGGTGGTGCCGCCTGCGGGGAAGGGCACGATGTAGGTGATCGGCTTGGAAGGCCATTTGTCCTGGGCGAAAACAGGAAGGCCCAGCGCCGACACTGCGGCGGCGGCCGCTGCGGAATGGATAAGGGAACGGCGTTTCATGATGTCTTGTCTCCTGGTGTTGGTAGAAAGTAAAAGGTTGAGGGGACGCTCAGCGCTTCAATCGGCGGTGATGCGGCAAGGGGAGAGGCTTACTTGATCGCCTGGATGCGTTCGTACAGGCTCTTGGGCCACGGTGCATCGGCCGCCGTGAGAGAGGGCAACACCGCCGCGGCAAAAGGCGCGCGGTCTACCTTGTTGACGGTTTTGCCTTTTTTCTCGAACTCGGCGACTAGGCGGTTTTCCGCGTCGACGATGTCCTGGCTTGCGCGGCTGGAAGCTTCCCACAGCACCTGGTCAAACACCTTCTTGTCGGCGTCGTTCAGTTTGGACCAGACCGGGCCAGAAACTACGGTGACCAGCGACTCGGTGATGTGGCCCGTCAGCGTGATGTACTTCTGGACCTCATAGAATTTTTTGGCGTCGATCGTGGGCAGCGGGTTTTCCTGCGCATCGACCGTGCCGTTCTGCAGTGCCAGGTAGACCTCGGCAAACGCGATGGGCGTGGGGTTCGCGCCGACGGCCTTGGGGAACATCACGAACAGCGGCGCATCGGGCACACGCAGCTTCAGCCCCTTCATGTCTTCAGGCTTGGTAATGACCTTGTTGGACGTCATGTGGCGAAGGCCATAGTAGGTGTAGCCCGCGATATGCTGGCCGCCGGTTTTGGCGGCATAGCCTTGCGCCAGTTCCTGGAAGATCGGGCCGTTGCGAAAGGCCTGGAAGTGGTTGTAGTCGCGGAAAACAAAAGGCGCGGCGGCAATCGACAGCGGCGGGTGGGCACGGCCGGCAAAGGCGGCGCCGGTATAGATGATGTCTACCGTGCCCAGCGTCAGGCCCTGGTTGATTTCGGTTTCCTTGCCCAGCGATGAAGCCGGGAACACTTCTACCACGTAGCGGCCGTTGGTCTTCTTCTTGATCTCTTCGGCGGCCCACACGGCCTGCTTGTGAAAGGTTTCCGACGTCTCGTAGACGTGCGCCCATTTGAGTTTGGTCTGGGCTGCGGCGGTGCCTGCTGCCATCGTGCCGGCCAGTGCCAGCAGGGTCGCGGCTGCAAGGCTGCAAAGGGTTTTGCGTTTCATGGTCTCTTGTCTCCTGATGTTTGTAATAGGAATTACGGGATAAGCAATAACGGGATAAGCAAGGCGGGGTATCGCTGGTGAAAAAGCGCGCCAGGGTATACCGCCCCTTGCGCGCCGGCCGGGCTGCGGCAACGCAGCCCATCGCAAAGAAACTTCCGTGCGCCTCTAACGCCCGCAAGCCCTTGCGAACCTGCCGGTTCAACGAACCATGCAAGGCATCTTGTTGTTGAACTTCCAGCCGGGGATCAGGTATTGCATGGCGGTCGCGTCGTCGCGTGCGCCCAGGCCGTGCTTGAGATACAGCTGATGGGCCTTCTCGACTTCAACCATGTCCAGCTCCACGCCCAGGCCGGGCTGCTTGGGCACGGCGACTTCGCCGCCCACGATTTGCAGCGGCGCCTTGGTCAGGCGCTGGCCGTCCTGCCAGATCCAGTGTGTGTCGATGGCGGTGACCTTGCCAGGCGCGGCGGCGGCCACATGCGTGAACATCGCCAGCGAAACGTCGAAGTGGTTGTTGGAGTGCGAGCCCCAGGTCAGGCCCCAGGTCTGGCAGATCTGCGCCACGCGGACTGAGCCCTGCATGGTCCAGAAGTGCGGGTCGGCCAGCGGGATGTCGACCGACTGCAGGTGAATGGTGTGCGAGAGCTCGCGCCAGTCGGTGGCGATCATGTTGGTGGCGGTTGGCAGGCCGGTGGCGCGGCGGAACTCGGCCATCACTTCGCGGCCCGAGAACACGCCTTCGGCGCCGCAGGGGTCCTCTGCGTAGGCCAGCACATCGCCGCGGCCCTGGCAGATACGGATGGCGTCCTTGAGCAGCCAGCCGCCGTTCGGGTCCAGCGTGATGCGCGCATCGGGAAAGCGCTCGGCCAGGGCGGTGATGGCTTCCATCTCTTCTTCGCCGCGCAGCACGCCGCCCTTGAGCTTGAAGTCCTTGAAGCCGTAGCGCTTGTAGGCGGCCTCAGCCAGCGCCACGATGCCGTCGGCGTCCATGGCGGCTTCATGGCGCAAGCGCAGCCAGTCGTCCTCGGCGTCCGGCGCCGAGTCGTAGGGCAGGCCCGTCTGCTTGCGGTCGGCCACATAAAAGAGGTAGCCCAGCATGGCCACTGAATCGCGCTGCTGGCCATCGCCCAGCAAGGCTGCCACCGGCACGCCCAGAAACTGGCCCAGCAAATCGAGCAGGGCGCTTTCAACCGCGGTCACCGCGTGGATCGCCACACGAAGGTCAAAGGTCTGGTTGCCGCGGCCACCGCTGTCGCGGTCGGCAAACCGGGTGCGCAGGGTGTTCAGGATCTGGTTCCAGGCGCCAATCGGCTGGCCCTCGATCAACTCACGCGCATCTTCCAGTGTGTTGCGGATTTTCTCGCCACCGGGGACTTCGCCCACGCCGGTGCGCCCCGAGCTGTCGGTCAATATCAGCAGGTTGCGGGTAAAGAAGGGAGCGTGGGCGCCGCTCAGGTTGAGCAGCATGCTGTCCTGCCCGGCCACGGGAATCACCTGCACGCGGGTGATGCGTGGGGTTTGGGAGGCAGGGGGCGTGGAAACGTTGGAGGCAGGGGAAGCTTTGGAAGCGGGCATACCGGGCTTGTCTGTAGGATGGTTGATAAGGTGATTTATCAGTTATCGTACAACTAGCCGATTTTTTATGCAACCAGGTTTGTCCCTAGGGGAAGGGGCGCCAGCGTGTCTGCAGCCTCGCCGGGAGGCTGCATGGTGTGCACATTGTTGCCCCGGCGCAGGCGTTCGCGGCTGTTGGAGAGGTGGGTGCGCATGGCCGCGCGGGCGGCCTCGGCGTCCTGGCTGCGGATGGCGTTGTAAATGCTTTCGTGCTCGCTGTTGACCCGCTGCAGGTAATTAAAGCGGCCCTCGGGCGCGCTGTGCGCCGTGTTCACCCGGGTGCGCGGGATGATCATGGTGCCCAGGTAGGTCATCAGGTCGGCGAAGTGCCGGTTACCGGTGGAGCGTGCCACCTCCATATGGAACTGGAAGTCGGGCGGCACCGCGTCGGAGTCCAGACTGATGGAGTCGTGGAAGGCGCGCAGGGCGTTTTCCATGGCCTTGAGGTTTTCGGGTGTTCTTCTCTGGGCGGCCAGGCCCGCAGCCTCGGTTTCCAGGCTGATGCGCAGTTCGAGCACCGAGATCACGTCGGCCACGGTGGCGAAGTCTTCGGCCGTGATCCTGAAGTTGCCGGCCTCTTGAGGTTGCAGTACAAAGGTGCCGATGCCGTGCCGGGTTTCGACCAGGCCCGAAGCCTGAAGTTTGGAGAGGGACTCCCGTACAACCGTGCGGCTGACGTCGAAACGGGCCATGATTTCGGCTTCGGTCGGCAGCTTTTCCCCGGGCTGCAGCCGGCCTTCCCGGATGCTGCTGGCCAGGCTTTCGACGATCTCGCCCACCAGCCCGCGGGGGCGGCGAGCGCGAACCGGCTCCTCATGAAAGCCGAGCGCGGAGGCGGCTTCAGGGCGACTAGGGGTTTTCCTTGAGTCCATTAAAAAACCATTGACAAGCTAAGGGGCGAAACCGAGAATTCCGAGTCATCAGACAACCTATAACTGATGAATTATTAGGTTGACTTTAACAAACTTCAAAAAAAAGTCCAGTGTTTGTGACCGCACCGGGCCTCTGCGAAAAAATGACCATCAAAGTCCATGAAAAATTGCTGCTGACCGGCGCTGCCGGCGGTTTGGGTAAAGCCTTGCGCGAACGCCTGAAGGCCAATTGCTCGGTGCTCCGGCTGTCCGACGTGCAGGCCTTCGGCGCTGCCGCCGCCAACGAAGAGGTGATTTTGGCCGACCTGGCCGACTCCGCCGCCGTCCACACCATGGTTCAGGGTGTTGATGCGATTGTTCATCTGGGCGGTGTTTCGGTGGAAGGGCCCTTTGGCCCCATCCTGCAGGCCAATATTCTGGGGGCCTATAACTTGTATGAGGCCGCGCGCAAAAACGGCGTCAAACGCATCATCTTTGCCAGCTCCAACCACGTCACCGGTTTTTACCGCCAGGACCAGACGATCAACGCCGACCACCCGCCGCGTCCCGACGGTTTGTACGGCCTGAGCAAAGCCTTCGGTGAAGACCTCTCGCGCCTGTACTTTGACCGTTACGGCATTGAGACCGCCTGCGTGCGCATCGGCTCTTCATTCGCCGAGCCCAAAGACCGCCGAATGCTGGCGACCTGGCTGAGCTTTGACGACCTGCACCGCCTGATCACCGCCTGCCTGACCACGCCGGTGCTGGGCCACAGCATCGTGTTCGGCATGTCCGACAACGCCGTCACCTGGTGGGACAACAGCCGCGCACGCCACATCGGTTATGTGCCGCAAGACAGTTCGGACATCTTCCGCGAGGCCGTCTACGCCCGCACCCCCGCACCTGACCTGAAGGACCCGGTCGCCCAGTACCAGGGCGGCGGCTTTGTCGTGGCCGGCCCTTTCGGCGACTGAGCAAGGGTCTCTATATATATGAGTGAAGCCCAAGCCGAACTGGTTCTGGATGCGCGCAACGGCACGGGGGAGAGTCCTGTCTGGCGCGCAGCCGAGCAGTCGCTGTACTGGGTCGACATTCCGGCGAAGAGGCTGTGCCGCTGGAGCGTGGCCGAAGGCGCGCTCACTGAATGGGCCGCGCCGGAAATGCTGGCCTGCGTCGCGGCGCTGGACGGCACGCAAGACTGGATTGCCGGCGCCGAAAGCGGCATGTTCCGCCTGAGCCCGCGCGCAGATGGCCAGCTTGGTTTCACCCGGCTCGCCGCCGTGGCCCACGCCATGCCCGGCATGCGTTTTAACGACGGCCGCTGCGACCGGCAGGGACGTTTTCTTGCCGGCACCATGTTGATGAATATGGCCGCGGGCGCACGAGTGGGTTGCGTCTATAGCTATCAAAAAGATAGCGATGACGGCGTGCAACTCAAAATGCTGCTGGACGGCTTCATCACGCCGAACGGCATGGCCTTCAGCCCCGACGGCCGCACGATGTATTTGTCGGACTCGCATCCGTCGGTGCAGGCCATCTGGGCTTTTGACTACAACACCGAGAACGGCACCCCCTCCAACCGGCGCGTCTTCGCCGATATGAACCCGCTGCCCGGCCGGCCTGATGGCGCGGCGGTAGATGCCGACGGTTGCTACTGGATCTGCGGCAATGATGCCGGCCTGATTCACCGGTTCACGCCTGCCGGCAAGCTGGACCGTTCGCTCGCCGTGCCGGTCAAAAAACCTGCCATGTGCGCCTTTGGCGGCGCCGGGCTCGACACCCTGTTCGTGACGTCGATACGCCCTGAAGGCATCGATTGATCTGACCAGCCGCTGGCCGGTGGTGTGTTCGCGTTGCGCCCCGGCGTGCGCGGGCTGCCCGAGCCCGCGTGTCTGTATTAAAAGTTTCTCACCACCAACCTGAAATCAAGGAGACAACATGACTTTCCGCAGAAAACTCATCGCCGCAGCCACCCTGGCTGCCGTGGCCTTCACGGCCCCGCTGGTGGCGCAGGCCCAAATCATCCTGAAGGCGGCCGACGTGCATCCCGAGGGCTACCCCAACGTAGTGGCCATCCAGAGCCTGGGCAAAAAGCTCGAGGCCGCCACCAACGGCAAGTACAAGCTCACCATGTTCCCGGGCGGCGTGCTCGGTGGTGAAAAGGAAATGATCGAGCAGACCCAGGTCGGCGCGATCAACATCCTGCGCACGTCTCTCGGCCCGCTGGGCCCGGTGGTGCCGGACGTGAACGTGTTCAACATGCCCTTCGTGTTCCGCAGTGAAGCGCACATGCGCGCCGTGATTGACGGTCCCATTGGCCAGGAAATCCTGGACAAGATCACCGCCAGCCCGGCCAAGATGGTGGCGCTGGGCTGGATGGACGGCGGATCGCGCAGCCTCTACACCAAGAAGCCGGTGCGCACCCCCGCTGACCTGAAGGGCCAGAAGGTCCGCATGATGGGCAACCCGCTGTTCGTGGACACCATGAACGCCATGGGCGGCAACGGCATCGCCATGGGCTACGGTGAAGTGTTCAGCGCGCTGCAGACCGGCGTGCTGGACGGCGCCGAAAACAACCCGCCGAGCATGTTCACTTCGAACCACTACAACGCTGGCGCCAAGTACTACTCGCAGACCAACCACCTGATCATTCCGGAGATCTTCGTGATGTCCAAGGTCACCTGGGACAAGATGACGCCGGAAGAGCACACCCTGGTCAAGAAGTTCTCGCGTGAAGCGCAGTTCGAGCAGCGCGCGCTGTGGGACAAGAGCGTGGCCGAGTACTCCGCCAAGCTCAAGGCGGCCGGCGTGGAGTTCATTCCCGTCGACCAGAAGGTGTTCTATGACGCGACCGCCTCCGTGCGCGCCAAGTACGGCGCACCCTACGCAGACCTGATCAAGCGCATCGAAGCGACCAAGTAAAAATGGCCGGCCGCAAGGCCGTCTTTCCCCGGCCCCCTGTGCACCGCACAGGGGGCTCCTAACTGTGCAGCGATGGACACTTCATGCGCGAAAAAATACTGAAATCCCTGGACGCCCTTTACCTGACCTGTATCTGGTCGGCGGGCGCCGCCATCTTCTTCATGAGCATCATCATCCCGATCGGCGTGTTCGCGCGCTACGTGATCGGTGCCGGCGCCCAATGGCCCGAACCCATCGCGATCCTGCTGATGGTGGTGTTCACCTTTCTGGGCGCCGCGGCCGCATACCGCGCCGGGGCCCACATCGCGGTCGCGATGCTGACCGACCGCCTGCCCGCCGCGCTCAAGCGGCCGCTGGAACTGGTAGTAGATGCCTGCATGATCGCGATCTGCCTGTTCGTGATCGTGTACGGCACCAAGCTTGTCCTGGGCACCATGGGCCAGAACCTGGCTGAACTGCCGTGGCTGCCGGTGGGGTTCACCTATGCGCCGCTGCCGCTGGGCTCGTTGTTCACGCTGATTTTTGTCGTCGAGCAAATGGCGTTCGGCTCGCAACATGAACGCGCTGTGGTCCGCTTTGACCACAACCTTGAAGAAGCAGAGCCGGCCACTCCGGCGGGAGCGTAAGACATGGACATGCTTGTACTGATTGGCAGCTTCGCGCTGCTCATGATCATCGGCATGCCGGTGGCCTACGCCCTGGGCCTGGCCTCGCTGGCCGGCGCGCTGTGGATCGACCTGCCGCTGGACGCGGTGATGATCCAGGTAGCCAGCGGCGTCAACCGCTTTTCGCTGCTGGCGATTCCCTTCTTTGTGCTGGCCGGCGCGCTGATGGCCGAGGGCGGCATGTCGCGGCGGCTCGTGGCCTTTGCCGGCGTGCTGGTGGGCTTTGTGCGCGGCGGCCTGTCGCTGGTCAACATTCTGGCTTCCACATTCTTTGGCGGCATCTCCGGCTCGGCCGTGGCCGATACTGCCTCCATCGGCTCGGTGCTGATCCCCGAGATGGAACGCAAGGGCTATCCGCGTGGCTTCTCCACGGCGCTCACGGTGAGCGGCTCGGTGCAGGCCATCCTGATCCCGCCCAGCCACAACATGGTGATCTACTCCATGGCCGCGGGCGGCTCGGTGTCGGTCGCGGCGCTGTTCCTGGCGGGCCTCATGCCCGGCCTGTTGCTGGGCGGCATACTGGCTGTGTACTGCCTCTACGTCGCGCGCAAGAACAACTTCCCCAAGGGCGACGTGATCCCGCTGCGCCAGGCGCTGAAGATCTGCCTGGAGGCGATGTGGGGACTGATGACCATGGTCATCATCCTGGGCGGGATCATGTCGGGCGTGTTCACGGCCAATGAATCGGCTTCCATCGCCGTGATCTGGTCGTTCTTCGTGACCATGTTCATCTACCGCGACTACAAGTGGCGCGACCTGCCCAAGCTGGTGCACCGGGTGGTCAAGACGGTGACGGTGGTGATGATCCTGATCGG
>JAJKJM010000056.1 GCA_021153985.1 Polaromonas sp. | reverse complement strand
GAGATTGAAAGCATTATTTCGGAGCGCGGCAAGGTGGCCGTGGGGTGCGAATTCTGCGGCGCGCAGTACGAGTTTGATCCGGTGGATGCCGCCCAGCTTTTCACCAGCCAGACCAGCCAGCAGCCGCCCAGCTCGACTGTGCAGTAAGGCAGTGGCGACCGCCTTGGGCTGGCGGCCCGTCAGGTAGGGGCGCCGCTGGCGCGCTGTGCCAATAGGTCACTGAGCAAGCGGTGTTCGCAGCTCGGGTCGCTGCATTTGTCGCACACCCAGGTCCAGGCGTTTTTGCGGCCGTTGCGGGGCGCGATAGTGCGCTGCGGCGAGGGCGGATTCGCGGCATCAAGCGCTTGCGCCAGGCGCTGGTCCGCGGTGCCATACATCACGCGATAGGCGATGCCGGCCGACGCCAGCGCTGTGCGAATGGCCTGATCGGCTGCTTCCTGAGCCGCAGCCATAGACGCGGTTGCGCCGGGGGCTTGCGATGCGGGCTCCAGGCCCGTGAGCAGCACAAGGTCATGGCCGGCCAGATCGGCCGCAAAGGGAGTGGCGGCGACAGTCACCTCGGCCTGATGCCCTGATGCCTGCAGGGCGTGCCCCAATGCGGCGGCGAGGGGGCTTTTTCCGGTCAACGGAGCGCCTGCGATGGCGATTTTCACTACAGCGGCCTATTTGGTGATCTGCACGAAGATTTCGTTGGGCTTGACCATGCCCAGCTCGGTCCGGGCTTTTTCCTCGACCATTTCAAGGCCTTCTTTCAGGTCCCTGACCTCTGCCGAGAGCTGGTCGTTGGCGGCCTGGGCCTGGATGTTTTTGGCCTGCTGCTCGGTGAGCCGGTGCTGCATTTCGCGCACGCTGGGAATGCTGCCCCGGCCGATCCAGAGTTGCGCGTGGAACAGGGCCAGCAGCGCAATCAGGATGGCAGGGACGAGGCGGTTTCCCACGTGCAGGCAGCTTTTTTTTAGCGAAGGTTATAGAAGGCGTCGCGGCCGGGATAAGACGCGATATCACCCAGGTCTTCTTCGATGCGCAGCAGCTGGTTGTACTTGGCCATGCGGTCCGAACGCGAGAGCGAGCCGGTCTTGATCTGGCCCGCATTGGTGCCCACGGCGATGTCGGCAATCGTGGAGTCTTCCGTCTCACCCGAGCGGTGGCTGATGACGGCGGTGTAGCCGGCGCGCTTGGCCATCTCGATGGCGGCAAAGGTTTCGGTCAGCGTGCCGATCTGGTTGATCTTGATCAGGATGGAATTGGCGATCTGTTTGTCGATGCCTTCCTTGAGGATCTTGGTGTTGGTGACAAACAGGTCGTCACCGACCAGCTGCACTTTTTTGCCCAGGCGCTCGGTGAGGATTTTCCAGCCGTCCCAGTCGCCTTCAGCCATGCCGTCTTCGATGCTGATGATGGGGTATTTGTCGACCCAGGTCGCCAGGATGTTGGTCCACTCGGTGGCGTCAAGGCTCAGGCCTTCCGCGCCCAGGACGTACTTGCCGTCTTTGTAGAACTCCGACGCTGCGCAGTCCAGGCCCAGCGCGATTTGCTCGCCCGCGACATAACCTGCGGCGTCGATGGCCTCCAGGATCATCTGGATGGCGGCTTCGTGGTTGGTCACATTGGGGGCAAAACCGCCTTCATCGCCGACCGCCACACTCATGCCCTTGTCGTGCAGGATTTTCTTGAGCGCATGGAAGACTTCGGCGCCGTAGCGCACGGCTTCACGGAAGCTCGGTGCGCCGACCGGGATGATCATCAGTTCCTGCAGGTCGAGGTTGTTGTTGGCGTGCGCGCCGCCGTTGACCACGTTCATCATGGGCACAGGCATTTGCATGGCGCCGCTGCCGCCGAAATAGCGGTACAGGGGCAGGCCGGCTTCTTCAGCCGCTGCACGGGCCACGGCCATGCTGACGGCCAGCGTGGCGTTGGCGCCCAGGCGGGATTTGTTGTCGGTGCCGTCCAGGTCGATCAGCGTGCGGTCCAGGAAGGCCTGTTCGCTGGCGTCCAGGCCCAGCACAGCCTCGGAGATTTCGGTGTTGATGTGTTCGACGGCTTTGAGCACGCCCTTGCCGAGGTAACGCGACTTGTCGCCGTCGCGCAGCTCAATGGCTTCGCGCGAGCCTGTGGAGGCACCAGAAGGAACCGCTGCGCGGCCCATGACGCCGGACTCCAGCAGCACGTCGCATTCAACGGTAGGGTTGCCACGGCTGTCGAGAATTTCGCGGCCGACGATATCAACAATTGCGCTCATTGAGGTTCTTTCAAATCAGAAGAAAAATTAAAAACTAAAAAACAAACTCGTCATACACCTTCGACCAGCACCATGCGCATGACGGCGATGCCCTGGCGCGATTGGCGGGCCGCGTCATATTCGGCGGACTCATTAAAGGCACGGGCCTGCTCCATGCTGGGGAACTTCAGCACGACGATGCGGCTGGGCGTCCAGTCGCCTTCCAGTACTTCAATCTTGCCGCCGCGCACGCAGACCTCGGCGCCGTGCGCCTGCATGGCAATGCTAGACAGTTTTTTGTACTGTTCGTATTGTTCGGGGTTCGTAACTGTGACGTTGGCAATGATGTAGGCGCTGGGCATGAGGGCTCCGAAACAGGTTAATGATGCTTGTTGTCTTGGATCAGGTCAGCGAGGGCCGGCAGGGCAGAGGTGCGGGATCACGCTTCCTTGCGAGGCCTGCGCCCGGTCAAGCAGCGAAGTTGTTTTCAAGGAAACCGTTGCGTTTGGTGACCCGGTCCAGTTCCACCAGCGTTTCCAGCAAGGCCTTCATGTGCTTGAGTGGCACGGCATTGGGGCCGTCGCACAGGGCATTGGCCGGGTCGGGATGGGTTTCCATGAACAGGCCGGAGACGCCAACGGCCACCGCGGCACGTGCCAGCACCGGCACCATCTCGCGTACACCGCCGCTGCTGGTGCCCTGGCCGCCGGGGAGCTGCACTGAATGGGTCGCGTCAAACACCACCGGCGCGTTGGTCTCGCGCATGATGGCCAGGCTGCGCATGTCGCTGACCAGGTTGTTGTAGCCAAAGCTGGCACCGCGTTCGCAGGCCATGAAGTTGTCTTCGGGCAAGCCGGCCGCCTTGACGGCCGCGCGCGCCTTCATGATGACGTTTTTCATGTCGCCCGGGGCCATGAACTGGCCCTTCTTGATATTGACCGGCAGGCCGGACAGCGCGACAGCGTGGATGAAGTCGGTCTGGCGGCACAGCAGGGCTGGTGTTTGCAGCACATCGACGACCTTGGCAACCTGGGCGATCTGGTCTTCAGAGTGGATGTCGGTCAGCACCGGCACGCCAATGTCCTTTTTGACCTTGGCCAGAATCTCCAGACCTTTCTCCGTGCCCAGCCCGCGAAAGGCCGTCTCGCTGGTGCGATTGGCCTTGTCGAAACTGCTCTTGAAGATAAAGGGAATGCCCAGTGAGGAAGTGATTTCCTTGAGCGTGCCGGCGGTGTCCATCTGCAACTGCTCGGACTCCACCACACAGGGGCCGGCGATCAGGAAAAATGGCTGGTTCAGGCCAATGTCGAATCCGCAGAGCTTCATGGTCAAGCCACTGCCTTCAGGGGCTTGGCTGCCGGTTTGCCGTCCTGGCCCGCGGTGGCGCGGTGCTCGAGCACGGCTGCGATGTAGGCGTTGAACAGGGGGTGGCCGTCCCACGGTGTCGATTTGAACTCAGGGTGGAACTGGACACCGACGAACCATGGGTGAACGTTCTGGGGCAGCTCGACGATCTCAGTCAACTGCTCACGCTGGGTCAGCGCGGAAATGACCAGGCCGGAGGCGCGCAGGGCGTCAAGGTAGTTGACGTTGGCTTCGTAACGGTGGCGGTGGCGCTCGGTCACGACGTCGCCGTAAATCTTGTGGGCCAGCGTGCCGGCTGCGACGTCGGAGCTTTGCGCGCCCAGGCGCATGGTGCCGCCCAGGTCGGACTTGGCATCACGCGTCTTGATCGTGCCGTCGGCGTCTTTCCACTCAGTGATCAGCGCGATCACAGGGTGCGGGGTGGCTGGGTCGAACTCGGTGCTGTTGGCGTCCTTCAAGCCTGCAACGTGGCGTGCGAATTCGATGGTGGCGACCTGCATGCCCAGGCAGATGCCGAGGTAGGGCATCTTGTTTTCGCGGGCGAAGCGGGCCGCGCAGATTTTGCCTTCGACACCGCGAACGCCGAAGCCGCCGGGCACCAAAATGCCGTCGAAGCGCGCCAGGCGCGAGACGTTGTCCGGGGTGATGGTTTCGGAGTCGACATACTCAATGACCACTTTGGCGTGGTTTTTCATGCCGGCGTGGCGCAGGGCCTCATTGAGCGATTTGTAGCTGTCGGAAAGGTCGACATACTTGCCGACCATGGCGATGTTGACTTCAGTTTGCGGGTGCTCGGTTTCGTAGACCAGGTCGTCCCAGCGCCTGAGATTGGCCGGCGGCGTGTTGAGGCGCAGCTTGTCGCAGATCAGGCCGTCCAGGCCTTGTTCATGCAACATGCGGGGTACTTTGTAAATCGTGTCGACGTCCCACATGGAGATCACGCCCCATTCGGGAACGTTGGAGAACAGCGAGATTTTCTGGCGTTCTTCTTCGGGGATACGGCGGTCGGCCCGGCACAGCAGCACATCGGCCTGGATACCGATTTCACGCAACTGCTTGGCGGTGTGCTGGGTCGGCTTGGTTTTGAGCTCACCGGCGGCGGCGATCCAGGGGACGTAGCTCAGGTGCACAAAGGCGGTGTTGTTGGCGCCCAGGCGCAGGCTCATTTGCCGAACGGCCTCCAGGAAGGGCAGCGACTCGATGTCGCCGACGGTGCCGCCGATTTCCACGATGGCGACGTCGACCGCGTCGGGGGTTTCATAACCGGCACCGCGTTTGACGAACTCCTGGATTTCATTGGTGACGTGCGGGATGACCTGCACGGTCTTGCCGAGGTAGTCGCCGCGGCGTTCTTTTTCAAGGACGCTCTTGTAAATCTGGCCGGTGGTGAAGTTGTTGGCCTTGCGCATGCGCGTTTCGATGAAACGCTCATAGTGGCCCAGGTCCAGGTCGGTTTCGGCGCCGTCGTCGGTGACAAAAACTTCACCGTGCTGGAAGGGCGACATCGTGCCCGGATCCACGTTGAGGTAGGGATCGAGCTTGATTAAAGTGACTTTGAGGCCTCGCGATTCCAGGATCGCAGCTAAGGAGGCTGAGGCGATTCCCTTGCCCAGGGAAGACACCACACCGCCGGTGACGAAGACAAATTTGGTCATGTCAGGTACGAACCGCAAGTTCGTAGAGGTGGTAAACGGAGATTATACGGGTTGCGTGCCGGGTTACCCCCTTGCAGGGGATACTGAATTTCGGCCGAATGCCGTTTCGGGCATGCAGGGTGGCTACCAGTCCGCGTAAGGCCGGCCGGTGTCGATTCAACCAAGCAGGGGCCGCGGAACCGGCTTTGCCGGGCCGCAGGCGCAGCGCCCCCTTGGGGGGCAGCGCATTCACGCAGTGAAAAGCGTGGGGGCTTTTCTAGCTGCTACATTGCGGAAATGACGAATCAACTGAACTTCGCAGAAAACAGTCCGGGAGGCGAAGAAGCCCTGGATCTGGCTGGCAAACATATCGTGCTGGGCCTGTCCGGCGGGATCGCCTGCTACAAGGCGGCTGAGTTGTGCCGGGCGCTGATCAAGGCGGGTGCGGCGGTGCAGGTGGTCATGACCGAAGCGGCCGAGCAGTTCATCACCCCCGTCACCATGCAGGCCCTGAGCGGCCGCCCCGTCTACACCAGCCAGTGGGACAACCGCCCTTCCGGCGGGATGAGCAACAACATGGCGCACATCAACCTGTCGCGCGAAGCGGACGCTATCCTGATCGCACCCATGAGCGCCGATTTCATGGCCAAGCTGCTGCACGGGCGCGCCGACGACCTGCTGAGCTTGATGTGCCTGGCCCGCCCCATTGACAAGGTGCCGTTGCTGGTGGCGCCGGCCATGAACCGCGAGATGTACGCGCACCCGGCCACCCAGCGCAACTTTGTCCAGCTGGATGCCGACGGCGCCACGGTGCTGGGTGTGGGCAGCGGCTTCCAGGCCTGCGGTGAAACCGGCGACGGCCGCATGCTGGAGCCCGGGCAAATCCTTGAAGATGTGATCGCCTTTTTTGCGCCCAAAGCGCTGGCCGGCCAGCATGTGCTGGTGACGGCCGGGCCCACGTACGAGGCTATCGACCCGGTGCGCGGCATCACCAATTTGTCCAGCGGCAAGATGGGTTTTGCCATTGCGCGCGCAGCCCGTGAAGCCGGCGCCGAAGTCACTTTGGTGGCTGGCCCAGTGGGCCTGCCCACTCCGCGCGGCGTGACTCGCGTTGACGTTAAATCTGCACAAAATATGCTTGAAGCCGTTATGTTGCGTGCGCAGGCCGCTACTGTTTTTGTAGCAACGGCCGCCGTCGCCGACTGGAGGCCCGCCGCGCCTTCAAGCCAGAAAATCAAGAAAGACGGCTCCGGCAAAACCCCGCAACTGACGTTCGCCGAGAACACTGACATCCTCGCCACTGTCGCGCAGTTGTCTGCGGCACAGTCCGGGAAGCTGTTCTGCGTGGGCTTTGCCGCTGAAAGCCATGATCTGGCTGAAAACGCAGAGGCCAAGCGCTTGCGCAAAAAAGTGCCGCTGCTTGTCGGCAACATCGGCCCCGATACGTTTGGGCAGGATCACAATGCGCTGCTGCTTGTTGATGAGCGGGGCCGCACCGAGTTGCCCAAGGCGTCCAAGCTCTCGCTCGCGCGCCGCCTGGTGCAGGAGATTGCGGACAGGATGACCCCGGCAAACCGGAAAGCGGGGGCATTGTGATTCATCCTTCGAACACGCCGCCCAATGGCGACTTTGCCGCCTATGTGGAGCGTTTGACCGGTGCCAACGCGGCAGCGGCTGACCGGGAGGATTTGCTCAAACCCCAAGGGCCGAAAGAGCCTTCGGCCTCGACCCAGCCGCCATCCCGTTTTTCCGCCAGTTCAGGCACTCCGCCCGTGCAGACGGGCTCTGCCCCTTTGGCCGGCATATCGCTCCTGACGCACATCAAATGGGTGATCGGTTTGTGGATCGCGACCCAGGCGCTGGCCAGGCTGGTGCCCGGCGCCGGCTTTTTGTTTTTTCCCGCGCTGCTGGCCTATGCGGCCTGGGTGATATTCAAGGCCAATCGCAACTCTTCGGGGGCGCTGGTGCAGCGCTTGCGTGATCTGGCCCGGCAAGCGGCTGAAGAAGCCCAAAAAAATCAACAACCCAGGAAAAAGTAGTTCATGCAAATCGACGTCAAGATTCTCGATCCCCGGCTTCAGGGCAATCTCCCCGCTTATGCGACGCCTGGCAGTGCCGGCCTGGATTTACGGGCCTGCCTGGAGGCTCCTCTCACGCTGGCTGCCAACGCGTGGCAACTGGTCCCTACCGGCATCGCCATCTATCTTCACAACCCGGGTTATGCGGCACTTATCCTGCCGCGCTCTGGCCTGGGCCACAAGCACGGCATCGTGCTGGGCAACCTCGTGGGGCTGATCGACAGCGACTACCAGGGCCAGTTGATGGTCAGCGCCTGGAACCGCAGCGATGTGCCCTTCACTATTGAGCCCATGGAACGCATCGCACAGCTGATGATCGTGCCCGTGGTGCAGGCGCAGTTCAAGGTGGTCGCCGAATTTCCCGCGAGTGAACGAGGTGAGGGCGGCTACGGCTCTACCGGCAAAGCCTGATTTCCGGGGCCCTTTGGCCCAGAACCGCTGCTGGGCGAAGGTGGGGGTTTTCCTACAACCCCTGCAACAAGGCTCCCACGTCCGGGCAGGCTCAATCCCCACCCGGAACTGGTTGCGATGCGTCCTTAATGAGCCATGGGAGTCCCCGGCTCCTGATGCCGGTTTCCTCGCGAGAGTGGCGCTGGTGCAGGTGGCGGGATCTCATGAACTTATTAACAGGAGAGACTCATGCGAAACACATCCCGCCTTATTTCATCCACTTGTGCCGTGTTGGTGCTTGCCGGCCTCGCCGCCTGCGCGCCCATGAGCCCGCAAACCTCCGACGCGAATTACCCTCCCGCCAACGCCAGCTACCCTAACGCCAGCTACCCCGCTGGCACTTACCCCGCCGGCACCTATCCGACCAACCAGCAGAACCGCTACATCGAGTACGGACGCGTCAGCAACGTAGAAGTGCTCCGCACCCAGGAGCAGGCCAGGACCTCAGGCATGGGCGCCATACTCGGCGGTGTGGCCGGTGCGGTCGTGGGCCACCAGATCGGTGGCGGAACGGGTAAAGACGTCGCGACTGTGGTCGGGGCTGTTGGCGGTGCGGCCGCGGGCAACGCCATTGAGAAAAACCGCAATACCGGAGCAGTTCGCGAAACCTACCGCGTATCCGTCCAGCTCGACAACGGCACGGGCCGTGCCTATGACGTGCCGTCCACGGGCGACCTGCGCATCGGCGACCGTGTGAGGATTGAGAACGGCCTGCTTTACCGCATGTAAGCGTAGCGTCACAAGACGTACTCAAAGGGCGGCGCCGGTATCACTACCGCGCCGCCTTTTCAATGCAGGGTGCCGTTTCCGGGCGTGAGCGGCTCAAGTTTGAAGAAACCTGTGCCCAGCGAACCTTGGCCGATTTCTTCTTCGGTGGCCTCTCGAATTGATTCGACTTTGATCGCCAGCCGGATCGCAATGCCTGCCAGCGGATGGTTGCCGTCCAGGACCACGTGATCGGGATAAATCTCTGTCACGGTGTAGATGTGCTCTGAGGGCGCCTGCCCGCTGCCGCCTTTGGGAAGAGCGGCGCCGTCAAAGGTCATGCCTTCTTCGAGTTCGGCGGGGAAAATCTTGCGCGGCTCCAGGAACACGAGGTTTTCATCGTAATCACCGAAGGCGTCTTCAGGTTCCAGGTGCAGGTCAAGGCGATCACCGACTTCGTGCCCTTGCAGCGCCTCTTCGATTTTGGCCAGCAGGTCGTCGCCGCCCAGCAGGAATTCGATCGGCTCGTCGAGTTCGTCCAGCACATCGCCCAAGGTGTCTTTCAGCGTCCATGTCAGGGCTACGACGCATTGCGGGGTGATTTTCATCCGACAATTGTCCCATGGATGTAAATCAACCTCTAGAGCTTCTCGCCGGCCTCAGCCCCGCGCAATTCATGCGACGGCACTGGCAAAAAAAGCCGCTGCTCATACGCCAGGCCATACCTGGGTTGCAGCCCGTATTGAGCCGCGCCGAGCTGTTCAAGCTGGCTGCGCGTGAGCATGTGGAATCCCGCCTGATCGTGCAGCAGCCCAAGGGCTGGCGCATGAAGCAGGGGCCTGTTACGCCATCGGGGCTGCCTCCCTTGAGCCAGAACGGATGGACCTTGCTGGTGCAGGGTGTGGATTTGCACGACCCCGCAGCGCATCAACTGCTCCAGCAGTTCCGCTTTGTTCCCGACGCGCGGCTCGACGACCTGATGATCTCGTTTGCCACCGCGGGCGGCGGCGTAGGGCCGCACTTTGACAGCTATGACGTGTTCTTGTTACAGGCCAGTGGCCGTCGGCGCTGGAAGATCGGACGGCAAAAAGACCTGACCCTTCAGGAGGGCGTGCCGCTGAAGATTTTGCAGAATTTCGAGCCGGAAGAAGAATTCGTGCTGGAGGCCGGCGACATGCTTTACCTGCCGCCGCGTTACGCGCACGACGGGATTGCCGAGTCAGCGGTTCAGGCTGGCGGCAAGGCTGCGGACTGCATGACTTATTCCATTGGTTTCAGGGCGCCCGGGCGCCGCGAACTGGCGGCGGAGTTGTTGCAGCGACTGGCCGAGTTCAGCGAGGACGACGCTGATGAAGGTGCAGGAGGCCGCGGCAGCAGTGCAAAGCCGGCGCTTTACCGCGACCCTGGGCAGGCGGCAACGGCGACACCGGCGGCGTTGCCGGCCAGCCTGGCTGCCTTTGCCGGTGAGGCGCTCGCCGAGGCGCTGAAAGATCCACTGGCGCTGGCTTGCGCTTTGGGCGAATACATGACCGAACCAAAGCCTTCTGTGTGGTTCGAAGAAGCTGCCGATGAGTGGGATGCCGACGCTGCGCGGACAGGATGTATTGGTGTGCAGCTTGATGCGCGCACCCGGATGATGTATGACAGCGATCATGTGTTCATCAATGGTGAAAGCTACCTTGCCAAAGGCGCAGATGCGGCCCTCATGCGGCGCCTGGCCGACCAGCGCAGTTTGGCGCCACGAGAGTTACGAAAGGCCGGCGTGTCCGCGATAGCCTTGCTGGGTGACTGGCATGATGCCGGTTGGCTGCGGCAGGAGCCATTACCGGCCGATGCCTGATTTTTCTGTGATCTTGCCCGGGAGAACATCATGGACCGTGAACCATCCAGTACACCCCTCGAAGCACTGCCAGCACTGCCAGCACTACCAGAAGGCCGTTTCAGCGGACTCACCGACTTTACGAAGCTGATTCGCCAGGCCTTTTCGGTAGCAGCGGTGCAGGGGTGGCGCGAAATCATCGTCTGCGATCCTGATTTTGGAGACTGGCCTTTGGGTGAGCGGGCGTTGATTGACGCCTTGAACGACTGGTCCATGACGGGACGCAGGTTCACCATGCTGGCAAAAAACTATGACGAGGTCCTTCGCCGGCATGCGAGATTCGTCACCTGGCGGCGCACCTGGGCGCACATTGTGGAATGCCGCGCAAACGCATCGGCGCCGGCCGATGAACTGCCCAGCGCAATGCTGGGACCTCAATGGGTGTTTGAGCGGCTGGACCCTCAGCGCTGCACGGGGGTTGCCGGCTCAGAGGTCGGCCGGCGAGTGGCGCTGCGGGAGCGCCTGAATGAGCGTTTGCTGAAAAGTTCGCCGGCCTTTCCTGCTACCACGCTCGGGCTGTAGCGGGGCACTTGGGCGGCGTTGTCCGTCGTACGGTAGCGAACGCCCGACTAAGGGTTTTCAGGCTTGCAATCGTGTTTGTGATATCCGGCATATAATTTAAAGCTGGGTAGAAAGAGCTCGAGTCCTTTCCCCGGTCAAAAATAACTTGAATACCGATTTGGGTTTCTTTTGACAATTTCCGGAAATTGTTTTCTTAAATATCATCAAGGATCGTAAAAAATGAACAAGTCTCTCGTTCTGGCAGCTATCGTTGCCGCTGTTGCTCTGGCTGCTTGCGGCAAGAAAGAAGAAGCCGCTCCTGCACCCGCACCAGCCGCTGCAGCTCCTGCACCAGCTGCTGACGCATCTGCACCAGCCGCCGCACCTGCTGCATCCGCCGCACCTGCTGCTGACGCTGCTGCCGCTGCCGCTACGACTGCAGCTGCTTCCGCTGCTGCTCCTGCCAGCGCCGCGAAGTAATTCTTCTGCGAATTGAAAAAAGCCGCCGCAAGGCGGCTTTTTTTATGCCTGTTTGTTTTTCGCCGTACCCTGCAGGCTGCTGTCAGAGGTGGAGCCAGGGAGTGCCGGTGTTCGGGTCCGCGACCAGGATGTCCTCCACCCCACAAGACAGTGTTTCGGCCATCAGGCCTTGAACCAGCGCAGGGCGGTTGTTTTGCACGCTCAAGTGCGCCGCCACCATGTGCTTGAGCTTGCGGTGGTTGACGGTGCGCACAATGTCCGCCGCAGCCACGTTGGAAAGATGGCCGTACTGCCCACCTACCCGACGCTTCAGGAAGGCCGGGTATGACGATTGGGCCAGCATGTCCGTGTCGTGATTGCATTCCAGCAGCAGGGCATCGCAAGCGGCGAGGTGGGTCGTTACATGCGCTGTCGCGTGACCCAGATCGGTAAGGATGCCCAGCTTGGCAGCGCCATCGGTGCAGCTGAGCTGCAGGGGCTCTCTTGCATCGTGGGGCACCGTGAACGGCGTGAGCTGCATGCCACCAAGATCAATGGCCTGGTTGTCGCGCGCTATGCGCAGCAGACCATCAAAATCCGGCGCACCGATGGCGGAATGGGTGCCGCGGCTCATCCACACCGGAATGCGGTAGCGCAGTGAAAGGGACCGCGAACAACCAATGTGATCGCCGTGCTCATGTGTGATGAAAACGGCGTGAATATCTTCAGGCTGCAAGCCGGCCTGGCCCAGGCGGTAAAGCAGGTGCTTAAGGCCCAGGCCGCAGTCGACGAGGATACGCAAAGGCGCGATCCCTGCCGCCTCAACCACCGTGGCATTGCCCGAACTGCCGCTGCCCAGGCTTTTGAACCTTAACACCGGCGTAAGTGGGCTAAATGACCTGCGAGACCGGAGTTTGAGGAGTCGGGCCGCAAGTCCGGTTTATTTCAGGTCGTCAGCGATGACCTGCACGATGCGCTGTGCATTGGCCGATGATTCAGGCGCGCCTTGGGCATTGAGAACAGACACCGTGGTGCTTTCGCCCTGGCTCTTGACGGCGATACGGTATTTCAGCGGCGGCGTGGCGGCCGGAGATCCGCTGAACAGCTTGCTGAAGAAGCCGGGCTCGGTCTTGTTCACGACGGGTTCGACGTAACGCACGAAGTAGGTGCCCTGGCTGCGGTCACGGTCTTCAACGGTGAAGCCGGTGCGGTCCAGTGCCAGGCCGACCCGGCGCCAGGCGCGCTCAAAGCCTTCGTCAATCTGCACGACAGGCTGGTTGTTGACTGTGGCGATGCGGGAAGTTTGTTTGGTGGCGCCCGCGGCCACCAGGGCTTTGGATTGCTCTTGCGAGACACCCAGCTTGACCATCATGCGGCGTAGGAATTCAGCTTCGAGCTCCGGATCGGCCGGACGGGGTTGCCACAATGTGCTGTCGCCGGTCGTGGCAGCGCTGCCGGATTTCCCGCCAGTGACGACTTCCACCATGCCGCGGTGGCTGACGTAAATCTCGGTGCCGCCGTCGGTACGGCGTTCCAGCCGTGTGCGGAACTTGTCGCGCTCTCCGGTGGAGTAAAGGCCGTCAAACACTTTGCCCAGGGCGCTGCGGATAAAGTCCTGCGGCAGCTTGGCGCGGTTTTCGGCATAGTCGGTTTCCATGATGCCGAGGTTTTCCTGGTCTTGCGCCAGCAGGAAACCGCTTTCCAGCCAGAAGTCACGGACAGGGCCCCAGAGCTTGTCGGCGGGCCGGTTCACGACCAGCCAACGCTGGCTGCCTGCGCGTTCGATCCGCACGTCGCCCATGGCCACGGCTGCGGTTTGCACTGCCTGGGTGGGCTGGCCCGTCTGATAGCTATTGGCAGACACCGCGGTGCCGGGCACCACATAGCGGGTTTCTCGGCTGAGCTGGGTCAGGTCGGGAGGAATCTCGAGAGAGGGGGCCTTCGCGCCGCTGCTCTTGTAATCGACGCGCTCGCCCTCCATGACCTCCCTGAGGGAAGAGCAGCCGGCGAGCAGGCTGAGGGCAACCAGTGCAGACACGGTTGCGGCGCTCCGGGCTTGGGTAAATGCAGGACGTGTTGACGATATCTTCACTTGGGTTCCCTTAAAAATCAGATCAGGCAAATCAAATCAGGCCGCAGGCACGCAAGGCGTTTTCCACGGTGGCTTCGTTCGATGTTTCCAGCGGCGTCATCGGCAGGCGCAGCGTGCCACCGCAAAGACCCATGCGGGCCATGGCCCATTTGACGGGAATCGGGTTGGCTTCGACAAAGAGGTTTCGATGCAGCGGCAGCAGTTTTAGTTGCAGCTCCATGGCGCGGCGTGTGTCGCCTGCCACGGCGGCCACGCAGAGTTCATGCATGAGGCGGGGGGCCACGTTGGCCGTCACGCTGACGTTGCCCTGGCCGCCGCACAGCATCAGTGCCACGGCGGTCGGGTCGTCGCCCGAATAGACGGCAAAGCCCTTGGGTACTTCCTTGATCAGCCACTGCGCGCGCTCGATGTTGCCGGTGGCTTCCTTGATGCCGACGATGCCGGGCACCTGGGCCAGCCGCAGCACGGTGGCGTGGGCCATATCGGCCACGGTGCGGCCGGGTACGTTGTAAAGCACGGTCGGCAGATCGCCCACAGCTTCGGCAATCGCCTTGAAGTGCCGGTACTGGCCTTCCTGGGTGGGCTTGTTGTAGTAGGGTACGACCTGCAACTGGCAGTCGGCGCCGACGCCTTTGGCGAACTTGGCAAGCTCGATCGCTTCGGCGGTCGAGTTGGCGCCGCAGCCGGCCATGATGGGCACGCGTTTTTTGGCCTGCTCTACCGACACCCGGATGATTTCGCAGTGTTCTTCAACATTGACGGTGGGCGATTCGCCCGTGGTGCCCACCACGCCGATGCAGTCGGTTCCTTCGGCAATGTGCCAGTCAACCAGCTTTCGCAGTGTGGGGTAATCTACGCTGCCGTCGTCGTGCAAGGGCGTTGCCAGTGCAACGATGCTGCCAGTAATGGGTTTCATGCTTTGCTTGTAAACGTTCGCGGCCTGGAGCTTGGGGACAGGGCCTGGCCGGAATATCGCCAGACCGGCTCAAAAAAGCCAATCCTGCATTCTACCCAGAGCCTAGGGCAGTCCCTAGGCCAGCCGGTAGCGCGCCGGGTCGGGCAAACCCGCAGTTCCGGCAGCTTCACGGACTGCCGCAATGCGCTGCACGAAGCGCGGCGGGTCTTCATGGAAACCTTCTTCGAAGGCCACCACCCGCAAGCCTTTGCAAACCTCCAGCAATTCGCCGGGCCGCAGCAGAAAATCGGGCCGCGAGGGTTTGCCCACCGTTTCATTGCCCTGCGTAAAGGTTTCGTAAATCAGCACACCGCCGGGCGCCAGGCTGGCCAGCAGGGTGGGCAACAGCGGACGCCAAAGGTAGTTGGTGACGACGACGGCGTCAAACTGGCGACCCGCGAAAGGCCAGGGGCCGTTCTCAATGTCAGCCACCACGGTTTCAACCGGTCGATCGGGAAGGCCGGGAAGTGCATTTGCTATGAATTCGATAGCTTCCTGCGCACGATCCACAAGGGCTAGAGGGTGATTTCGTTCATAAAACCAGCGGGCGTGGCGCCCGTGGCCGCAGGCGACGTCCAGCACCACGCCGCGCTTGGGCACCAAGTGGGACCAGCGTTGCACCCATGCGGAGGGCGGTTCCCTTCCGTGCACAGTACCTGTCATATTGGTTTGACGTCGTCTTTAAGCGCCGCCAGCGCCATCGCCTCAACCCGGCCCGGCGCAATCAGCTTGAGCCAGCGGCCCAGCTTGCCTTTGGCCGTCATGACAACCTCACGATCCCGGCGCGCCATGCCCTGCAGGATGAGGCGCGCGCATTCCTCCACGCTCATGGCGTCGTCTTCCTTCAGGCCGCTGGCGCCCGCCGCCACGCCGGCCGCGTTAAAACCGCGATGGCGGATGTTGGTGGCAACCACGCCCGGGTAAGCGGTGGTCACGCTGACGCCGGCGCCTTTCATTTCAGCGCGCAGCGCCTCAAAAAAGCCCACCATCGCAAATTTGGTGGCGCTGTAGGCCGTGCGGCCCGGCACACCGATCAGCCCCGCCAGGCTGGATACGGCCACGATGCTGCCGTGGCGCAGCTTTAGATGGGGCAGGGCGGCATGGGTGCACCAGACGCTGCCCCACAGGTTGATGCGCATCAGCTGCTCATACCACGCCAGGTCTTCGGCCCTGACGTCTTCAAAAAGCGCCTGGGCTGACATGCCGGCGTTGTTGATCAGGGCGTCAATGTGGCCGAACCTCCCGACGGCCGCGTCCACCAGGAGGCGGCACTGGGCCTCCATGGAAACGTCGGTCGGCACGATCAGCGTCTGTGCGCCATGGGCGGCGCATTGGCCCGCGACCTCCCCCAGCCGCTCCTCATTGCGCGCCGCCAGCACCAGCCCGACGCCGGCGCCATGGGTGCTTGCCAGCTGCCGCGCCATTTCGGCGCCTATGCCGTCGGAAGCTCCGGTGATTACTATTATTTTCATAGCGGCTTACCCACGTCGTTATTGGGCTACAGCCCAAAATCGCTTGCAAAATCCCGGGCCTGCTCAGGCGGTGGGCAGAAGCTAGAAGCTAGAAGCAAGCCCAGATCTGGTTGGCGAGTGTGACCAGGAAATCGGGCCGTGTGTAGAGGGCAAACACCCCCAGCGACGCGATGATCGCGAGCGCCCACAGGCCGAATTTCCATGCCACGTCAGGCCCCTTGCGGCAGTTTGCCGAGCCCGCCGCGAACAATCGGCGTCTCGCGCACCGGCAGGTTCACCAGCGCGGCAAACACGCCCAGCGCGATGGCGATGTACCAGACGATGTCGTAGCTGCCGGTGCGGTCATACAAATAGCCGCCCAGCCAGACACCCATGAAGGAGCCGATCTGGTGGCTGAAGAAGATAAAACCGCCCAGCATCGACAAATGCTGGATGCCGAAGATCTGCGCCACCACGGCGTTGGTCGGCGGAACGGTCGACAGCCAGAGCAGGCCCATCAGGCTGGCAAAGATGTACACGCTCAGCGGGCTGAGCGGCGCGGCCAGGAACACGGCGATCACGATGGCGCGCGAGAAATAAATCGTCGCCAGAATCTTCCGCTTGGCCATTTTCTGGCCCAGCGAGCCGGCAATGTAGGTGCCAAACACGTTAAAGAGGCCGATCAGCGCCAGCGCGTAGCTGGCCACCTGGGGCGACAGCCCCTTGTCTTTCAGGTAGCTGGGCATGTGCACGCCGATAAACACCACCTGGAAGCCGCAGACAAAGTAGCCTGCCATCAGCAACTGAAAACTCGGGTATTTGAAGGCTTCGCGCAGCGCCTGGGCGATGGTTTGCTCGCGTTTGGCGGGCTGGCCGCTGCCAAAACCGGCTTCTCGCAGGCCCAGCGCCAGCGGCGCGATCAGCAGCACGGCAACGCTGAGCACCAGCAGCGCTTCTTTCCAGCCCAGGCCGCTGATCAGGAAGCCTTCGACCGGCACCATCAGGAACTGGCCGAAAGAGCCGGCCGCCGCGGCCACGCCCATGGCCCAGGAGCGCTTCTCGGCCGAGATATTGCGGCCGATCACGCCATAAATCACCGCGTAGGTGGTTCCGGCCTGCGCCGCGCCAATCAATACGCCGGCCGTCAGGGTGAACAACAAGCCCGTCGGCGACAAGGCCATGCCCACCAGGCCCAGCGCATACAGCAGGGCGCCGACCACGATCACGCGGAAAGCGCCAAAGCGATCGGCCGCCATGCCGGCGAAGATGCCAAAAACACCCCAGGAGAGATTTTGAATCGCCAGCGCAAAGGCAAAGGTTTCGCGCGTCCAGCCCTGCGCCTGGGTGATGGGCTGCAGCCAGAGGCCGAAGCCGTGGCGTATGCCCATAGAGAGCGTGACGATGGTGGCGCCGCAGATCAGCACCTGGAGCATCGAAAGTTTTTTGGTGTCAGTGGTCATGGGGTGGGCGTATGTCGCGGCAAAGAGGAAAGGCCGGGGAGCTTGGAAAGCCCGGAAAGTCTGGAAGCGGGCAATCCACGCACTGTAACGAAAACCGCAAAATGCTGCCGCCGGGGCGCACGTTCCCGGGACGTGAGCAGGCGGGCATCTGCCCGGCCAAAATGACGCTGGCCAGACGGGGCTGTATGTTCATACAGTGACTTTGGCAGCCCCGACTACAATTGCGGCAATTCTTTCATCTGCCATGGCCGACAAACTACCCACCGAATATTCCGAAGGCTCGATCCGCGTGCTCAAGGGCCTTGAGCCCGTCAAGCAGCGTCCGGGCATGTACACGCGCACCGACAACCCCCTGCACATCATCCAGGAAGTGCTGGACAATTCCGCCGACGAGGCCCTGGCCGGTTACGGCAAGAAGATCAAGGTCACGCTGCATACCGACGGCTCGGTCAGCGTCGACGACGACGGCCGGGGTGTCCCTTTCGGCCTGCACCCCGAAGAAAAGGTGCCGGTCATCGAGATCGTCTACACCCGGCTGCACGCCGGCGGCAAGTTCGACAAGGGCAAGGGCGGCGCCTACAGTTTCTCAGGCGGCCTGCACGGCGTGGGCGTCAGCGTGACGAACGCACTGTCCAAACGGCTGGAGGTGACTTCCTACCGTGAAGGCATGGTCGCTCACCTGGTGTTTTCAGGCGGCGACGTCGTTGAGAAGCTGCACCTGCGCAAAAACGGCGAAGGCGACCGCAAGACAGGCACCACCGTCCGCGCCTGGCCCGACGCCAAATACTTCGAATCGGCCGCGCTGCCCATGGCCGAGCTCACGCACCTGCTGCGCAGCAAGGCCGTGCTCATGCCCGGCGTCAGCGTCACGCTGACCAACGAGAAGACCAAAGACACCCAGACCTGGTTGTACAAGGCCGGCCTGCGCGACTACCTGATGCAGACGCTGACGGGCGACCCGGTGATCCCGATGTTTGAGGGTGAGGGTTTTGCCGACGCTTCCCACGAGAGTTTTGCCGAGGGCGAGGGCGCGCAGTGGTGCGTGGCCTTTACCGAAGAGGGCCAGCCGGTGCGCGAAAGCTACGTCAACCTGATCCCTACCAGCGCCGGCGGCACGCACGAAAGCGGCCTGCGCGACGGCCTCTTCAATGCCGTCAAGAGCTTTGTCGACCTGCATTCGCTGCTGCCCAAGGGCGTGAAGCTCTTGCCCGAAGACGTTTTTGCCCGCGCCAGCTATGTCCTGAGCGCCAAGGTGCTGGACCCTCAGTTCCAGGGCCAGATCAAGGAACGCCTCAATTCCCGCGACGCGGTGCGGCTGGTCTCCAGCTTTGTGCGCCCCACGCTGGAGCTCTGGCTCAACCAGCACGTCGACTACGGCCGAAAACTGGCCGAACTGGCCATCAAGGCCGCCCAAACCCGCCAGAAAGCCGGCCAGAAGGTCGAAAAACGCAAGGGCTCGGGCGTGGCCGTGCTGCCCGGCAAGCTGACCGACTGCGAAAGCCGGGATCTGGCACACAACGAAGTCTTCTTGGTCGAGGGCGACTCGGCCGGCGGCAGCGCCAAAATGGGCCGCGACAAGGAAAGCCAGGCCATCCTGCCCCTGCGCGGCAAGGTGCTTAACACCTGGGAGGTCGAGCGCGACCGCCTCTTTGCCAACACCGAAATCCACGACATCGCGGTCGCCATCGGGGTGGATCCCCACGGCCCGAACGACACGCCCGACCTCTCCGGCCTGCGCTATGGCAAGGTTTGCATCTTGAGCGACGCCGATGTGGACGGATCGCACATCCAGGTGCTGCTTTTGACCCTCTTTTTCCGCCACTTCCCCAAATTGATCGAATCGGGTAATGTGTATGTGGCCCGTCCACCGCTCTTCAGGGTGGACGCGCCTGCGCGGGGCAAAAAACCGGCGTCCAAGGTCTATGCCCTTGACGAAGGCGAGTTGACCGCCATATTGGACAAGTTACGCAAAGACGGCGTGAAAGAAGGCGCCTGGAGCATCAGCCGCTTCAAGGGCCTGGGCGAAATGAGCGCGGAACAATTGTGGGAAACCACGCTCAATCCTGATACCCGCCGTCTGTTGCCCGTGCAATTGGGCAACCAGGATTTCCTGCAAACCGAGACGCTCATCACCAAGCTGATGGGCAAAGGCGAAGCTGCGGCACGCCGCGAACTGATGGAGTTGCACGGCGACGCCGTGGAAATTGATATTTGATGAATTTGCCTTTTCCTTT
>JAJKJM010000055.1 GCA_021153985.1 Polaromonas sp. | reverse complement strand
TGCACATTGGATTCGGTGATGCGGGCCTGGCCTCGCATTTCCTTGACGAGGCGGGATAACTTGTCGGTAAGGGCTGAGGCCATGGGAAGGCGCCACGGGCGTGGGGCAGTTAGGTGGGAAAGTGAAAACGCCGGGCCGCCCGCAAGGCGGCGCAAAAGACAGTAAAGGCTAAACTCTAGCCATGATTTTAGCTTTGAGCGACTGGTGGGGTCTTGCGGCGGCGGCCGGCGCTGCCATCGCCTATGCCGTGCTGGCACTGGCCACTTCGCGCCTGAGCGCCGGCACCACACGCGCCGTGCTGCTGGCCGCCTGGTTGCTGCATGGGCTTGCTTTGGCGGACGGCCTGCTGGGCGAGCCGCCCCGTTTTGGTTTCGCACCGGCCCTGTCCATGACCGTCTGGCTGGTGCTGACCGTCTACGCCATCGAAAGCCGCCTGTTTCCGCAGCTCCAGGCCCACTGGGCCTTGGCCGGGCTGGGTAGCGCGGCCGTCATCGTTGCCGCCATCTTCCCGGGCACGACTTACCATGCCATCGCATCGCCCTGGCTGCCACTGCACTGGGCCCTGGGCATTGCCTCTTATGGGCTGTTCGCGGCGGCGGTCGTGCATGGCTGGCTGATGACACGTTCCGAGCGGGCCATACGGCAAGCCGCGCAAACCGATGCCGGCGTGCCCCTTCTCACCCTGGAACGCCTCACGTTCCGTTTTGTGGAAGCCGGCTTTGTGTTGCTGTCTGCCACCCTGTTTGTGGGCTGGCTGTTCGCCGAAACGCTCTACGGGCCGGGCCTGGCCTGGAAGTGGAACCACAAAACCGTGTTTTCCGTCCTGGCCTGGCTGACATTCGCCGGCCTCTTGATCGGCCGGGCGAGACTGGGCTGGCGCGGCCGCAAGGCGGTGAACGTCTTGTACCTGGGATCGGGCCTGCTGCTGCTGGGTTATGCCGGCTCACGCTTCGTGCTTGAAGTCATCTTGAGGCGGGCATGAAGTACCTGTTGGTCGCAGCCCTGGTGCTGGTGGTGTTCTGGCTCTGGCGGAACAACCGCGACGCCGAACGAAAAGCCGCCGCAGCAGCCCGGGCGCCGGTGCCGCCAAAAGCCGGAACCGCCATCGCCGAAATGGTCGCCTGCGAGGTCTGCGGCCTGCACCTGCCGAAATCCGAAGCGCTGATCGCCGGCAAAGGCATTTACTGCAGCGACGCACACCGCCGCCAGGCCGGGAACTAAATGGCCTCCCCATCCCACTGGTTTGAGACGGGCGACAACATGTCCGGCGCCTGGGACATGGAAACGGAACTGGGTTCGTTCGGCCGCCTCTGGCGCGTGTTCATGACCGCGCGTGTGGCGATTGCCGCCGTACTGGTCATCCTGCAGGCCGTTATTTACGCCCTGGGCAACATCACCAGCGGCTGGTCCATCGGGATCTGCATTGCCTATCTGTGTGCCACGCTGGCGGTACGGGTGTGGGCCAGGCCGCAGCCACCGGGTAGAACCTTCGATGCGCAGTGGGCATTGACCATTGGGGTGGACGTCATCACGTTCTCGGGGCTTAACTTCCTGCAATCAGGCGGTATCAATTACACCCCGCTGTTTGCGCTGCCGGTGCTTCTGTCATCTATCCTCGGACCGATTCTGCTGGCTTTCGGCACAGCGGCGAGCGTGACGCTGTTGCTGCTGGTCGACGCGTGGTCGAACGCGTTACAGCAACTGGGCGACTCCAGCGCGCGTTTTTTGCAGTCGGGGCTGAGCGGCTCCGGCTTCTTCCTGGTGGCCCTGCTCGCCAACCACCTGGCATTGCGCCTGGCACGGGAAGAGCAATCGGCAAAGCGCAGCCAGTCGATTGCGCGCATGCAAACGCAAGTCAATGAACTGGTCATCGAGGCGCTCGCCGACGGCGTGCTGGTGGTCGATATCCACGGCTTTGTCCGCTCGGCCAACCCGGCTTCAAGCCGGCTGCTGGCGGCCGACGATGCCGTGCGCGATGCGCCCTTCCTTCTGCCCACCGAAGTCGCGTGGCAACCGCTGGCCGAATTGATGCACCGCACCTTCAGCACACAGTCTCCGCAAGAGGCCGACGTCAGCCTGGACTACCCGAATCAACCCCCGCGGCGGCTGCATGTGCGCACCCGTCTGGCCGCTTCGCAAAACGGAACACACGAAAGCCTTTGCGTCATGTTTCTGGAAGACCTGCGCGAAATGGAAGCACGGGTAAGAACCGAAAAAATGGCCGCCATGGGGCGCATGTCCGCCGCGGTGGCCCACGAAATCAGGAACCCGCTTGCAGCCATCTCGCAGGCCAATGCACTGCTTGAAGAAGACCTGCAAGAGGCTGGACACCTTCAACTGACGGCAATGGTCAGGCAAAACGCACAACGCCTGGACCGGATCGTCGATGAAGTGCTGAATATCTCCCGGGCCCAGGCGCAGTTGCCCTTGCCTGAAACCAACACCCTGGTGCTGGATGAAACCGTCCAGAAAATCGCCGCCGACTGGGCCACGCAAACCGCGTCATCTGAGCGCCTGCGCATCGCGGCCAATTCGGGCAATGCGGTCGTGTGCTTTGAGCCCGAGCACTTGCGCCGCCTGATGATCAACTTGCTGGATAACGCCTTGCGCTACGCCAGCGCCTCCCCCCGCGCGATTGAAGTGAGCACGCAGTACGTCTCGACGGGGCAGGCCTTCCTCTCGGTCTGGAGCGACGGGCAGCCGCTGGAGCAAACCGTCCAGACGCATTTGTTCGAGCCGTTCTTCTCGTCGGAAAGCCGCTCCAGCGGGCTGGGCCTCTACATCTGCCGGGAACTGTGTGAGCGTTATGGCGCGCTGATCGGCTACCAGCGCGTGCAGCATGCGGGGATCGAGGGTAACGAGTTCTTTGTCATGTTCAAGCCCATGCCTGTGGCCTCCAGCGCACGTTCCCCGTCTTTTGCCACAATGCCTAACTGAATGAGCACGCAAGCCCCCGCCTCCCAGCCAGCCCGCATCCTCGTCATTGACGATGAGCCGGACCTGCGGACGCTCTATGAGCTGACATTGCTGAGGGAGGGGTACCGGGTGGAAGCCGCGGGCGACCTGTTGCAGGCCCGCCAGCAACTCAGCGAAAACCGCTTCGATGCGGTCATTACCGACATGCGCCTGCCGGACGGCCTGGGGCTCGAATTACTGCGCGACCTGGTAGCCCAGCAAAGGCCGGAGCGCTGCGTGGTCATCACGGCACACGGCTCCGCCGAAAATGCGGTGGAAGCTCTCAAGGCCGGTGCCTTTGACTACCTCACCAAACCGGTAGACCTCAAGCAATTCCGCAGCGTCGTCGCGTCGGCCATCCAAGGCACAAAACACCCCGCGCCGGCTGCCAGTGCCGAGCGCAGACCGCCGGACTCGGGCATTGCGCCTTTGGCGATCCCCCTGCCGGTCGCCGCTGACGCCCCCTTGATATTAAAAAAGCTGGTCGGCGAATCGCCGGTCATGCGCGCCGTGAAGTCGCGCATCGTCAAGGTGGCCGGCAGTATGGCGCCCATCCTGATACAAGGGGAGTCGGGCACCGGCAAGGAGCTGGTTGCGCGCGCGGTGCACGGCTGCAGCCACCGGGCAGCCGGTCCCTTCGTGGCGGTCAATTGCAGCGCGATCCCTGAGAATCTTCTTGAGGCGGAATTTTTCGGCGCACGCAAAGGCGCCTACACCGGCTCGTCACAGGACCGGCAGGGCTACTTCCAGGCGGCCAAAGGCGGGACCCTCTTTCTCGACGAGATCGGCGACCTGCCGCTGGCCATGCAGTCCAAGCTTTTGCGGGCCATCCAGGAACGCACGGTGCGCCCGCTCGGGTCGCCGCAAGAAGATGCCGTTGATGTGCGCATCGTTAGCGCGACCCACAAGGATCTGGCCACCGAAGTGCAGCAGGGAACCTTCCGCCAGGATCTGTATTACCGGCTCAACGTGATCGAAATCGTCGTGCCGCCATTGCGCGAACGGCGTGAAGACCTGCCCGCACTGTGCAACGCCCTGCTTTCAAGAATCTGCCACGAATCGGGCTTCGACATGCCCCAACTGACAGACGCCGTGATGGAGCAGTTGCGTTCCCGGCCCTTCAACGGCAACGTCCGGGAGCTCGAAAACACGCTGCACCGGGCCGTGGCGCTGGGCGACGGCAGCGACTTGCACTTCGACGCGCCGGCCGAAGAACACGTCGCGGTTCCGGAAAACCTGCAGGACTACCTGGACAGGCAGGAACGCACCATCCTCACGAAGGTTCTGCTGGAAACCGGCTTCAACCGCACGGCGGCGGCCTCCAGGCTGGGCCTGACCCTTCGCCAGATACGCTACCGGATTGCACGCCTGAACATCGTGACGCCGGGCAGTGATGACCCCGCCGATGGACTCGACATCGCCGATGATCCCGCCTGAAGCCGGCGGCGCGTCCGCTTCACAGCCCTCTCTGCCCTTATGGCAGAACGGCTGGTACCGCTATGCCCGGGCACTGGCCTCTCCCAATTTCGGCCCGCGTCCCGAAGGCGCGCAGATCGACCTGATCGTCATCCACTCCATCAGCCTGCCACCCGGCGAGTTTGGCAACGGCAACGTCCAGCGCCTTTTCACCAACGAGCTCGACTGGGAGGCACACGCCTACTTTCAGGGCATTCGCGGCCTGCAGGTTTCATCGCATTTCTTTATCGCCCGCACCGGTGCCTTGTGGCAGTTCGTGGGCTGCAATGACCGGGCGTGGCATGCCGGGGAATCCAGCTACCGCGGGCGCAGCCATTGCAATGATGACTCGATCGGCATTGAACTGGAAGGCCTTGAAGGAGGCCTTTTTGAGGCGGCCCAATACGAAACACTGACCGGGCTGTGTGCCTCGCTTCTTCAGGCCCATCCCATCGCTTACATTGCAGGGCACGAGCACATTGCGCCGGGCCGCAAGCTGGACCCGGGCCCCGGTTTCGACTGGCCTTTTCTGCAGGGCGCGCTGGCATTGCCTGCTAGGTGTTTTCCCGAAATTATTTGAGCTGCGTGCCGCGCCGCACACACCATCGGGGTGCATAGTGCCGCGCAAAAAATTCTGGTTATTTTTACCGCGTCAATACCGGCCGGTGCTGCCGGCCCAAAGCCTGCGCAAAGCCGCGCCGGTGCTTTGCCCATGACGCCCGAGCGTGATTTCATCAGGCGCCGGCGAAGATCAATGCGCCGTCCTATGCTTGATTCAGGTGCACGAAACACGCTCCCGAACAGGGCCCGGAAGGGGCTGAAAAAGCCACAAAACGTAACAGCTAATTTATAGCGCGATACACTACTGGTAGTGGCTTGTATTCCCTTAGTACCCTAGGTATAGTGTCTAAGCCCTAATTCAGTTTTGATGTAATTCGGGCCCAGAGCCGCAGGGAACCGTTCAGGCTTTTGTTGAACACCCCCGGCAAATACGGATGCCCCGAACAGCACATCAGACAGTCATAAAACAAAGAGGAACTCATGCAAACAGCACAACACGCGGTGCCAGCGACGTCCGGCGTTCTGGCAGGCAATCCCGCAGCAGGCGACACCAACGCACAATCCAACCCCCTCGCCCATTACCAGATCATTCGCCGCAATGGCGGCGTTGTTCCGTTCGAGCCCAACAAGATCGCCGTCGCCATGATGAAGGCTTTCCTGGCGGTTCACGGCACGCAGGGTGCGGCATCTGCCAGCGTCCGCGAAACGGTTGACGGCCTGACCCAGGCAGTCATTCGCGCCCTGATGCGTTCGCGCCCGGGCGGCGGCACCTTTCATATTGAAGACGTGCAGGACCAGGTCGAACTGGGCCTGATGCGCGGCGGCCACCATGAGATCGCCCGCGCCTACGTGCTCTACCGCGAAAAGCGCACGCAAGAGCGCGCGCGCCAGCCGCAAACCGCCACGCCCGCAGCGCCGCTGATCCATGTGACAGACCGCGGAAACCGCGTCGCGCTCGACGTCCGCAACCTGCAGGCGCTGATTGAGGCGTCCTGCGCCAACCTGGGCGCCGACGTCAAGCCCGACCCCATCGTTGCGGAAACCATGCGCAACCTGTACGACGGCGTTCCCATCGACGAGGTCTACAAGGCGTCCATCCTCGCTGCCCGCACCCTGATCGAAAAAGACCCCGACTACACCTACGCCACCGCGCGCCTGCTGATGCATACCATCCGCCGCGAAGTGCTGGGCGAAGAAGTCAACCAGGCAGACATGGCCGTCCGCTATGCCGAATACTTTCCGCAGTTCATCGCCAAGGGCGTGCAAAACGAATTGCTCGACGAAAAGCTGCAGCAGTTCGACCTGGCCCGCCTGGGCGCAGCGCTCAAGCCCGAGCGCGACCTGAAATTCGACTACCTCGGCCTGCAGACGCTGTTTGACCGCTACTTCCTGCACGTGCGCAAGCAGCGCATCGAGCTGCCGCAGGCTTTCTTCATGCGCGTGGCCATGGGCCTGTCGCTCAACGAGATCAACCGCGAAGAGCGCGCGATCGAGTTCTACGAAATCCTGTCGTCCTTCGACTTCATGTCGAGCACGCCTACCCTGTTCAATGCCGGCACGCTGCGCTCGCAACTGTCGTCCTGCTACCTGACCACCGTCGCCGACGACCTGGGCGGCATCTACGACGCCATCAAAGAGAATGCCCTGCTGTCCAAATTTGCCGGCGGCCTGGGCAACGACTGGACGCCCGTGCGCGCCCTGGGTGCCCATATCAAAGGCACCAACGGCGAATCGCAAGGCGTTGTGCCTTTCCTCAAAGTCGTCAACGACACGGCAGTGGCGGTCAACCAGGGCGGCAAGCGCAAGGGCGCCGTCTGCGCCTACCTGGAAACCTGGCACCTGGATATTGAAGAGTTCCTGGAGCTGCGCAAGAACACCGGCGACGACCGCCGCCGCACGCACGACATGAACACCGCCAACTGGATTCCCGACCTCTTCATGCGCCGCGTGATGGAAAAGGGCACCTGGACGCTGTTCTCGCCGTCGGACACGCCCGACCTGCACGACAAGTTCGGCAAGGACTTCGAAAAAATCTACACCGCCTACGAAGCCAAGGCCGAGCGCGGCGAGATCAAGCCGTCCCGCAAGCTGCAGGCCACCGACATGTGGCGCAAGATGCTGTCGATGCTGTTTGAAACCGGCCATCCCTGGATCACCTTCAAGGACGCCTGCAACGTGCGCTCGCCCCAGCAACACACCGGTGTCGTGCACTCGTCCAACCTCTGCACCGAGATCACGCTGAACACCAGCGACACCGAAACCGCCGTCTGCAACCTCGGCTCGGTCAACCTCGTCCAGCATTTGAAAGACGGCGCGGTCGACCACGAGAAGCTCAAGAAGACCATCACCACGGCCATGCGCATGCTGGACAACGTGATCGACATCAACTACTACGCCGTCAAGAAGGCCCGCGACTCCAACATGCGCCACCGCCCCGTGGGCCTGGGCATCATGGGCTTCCAGGACTGCCTGTATGAGCTGCGCGTGCCTTACGCCTCGCAAGAAGCCGTCGAATTCGCCGACAAGTCCATGGAAGCCGTCTGCTATCACGCTTACTGGGCCTCGACCGAGCTGGCCAAAGAGCGCGGCAAGTACGCCAGCTACAAGGGCTCGCTCTGGGACAAGGGCATCCTGCCGCTAGACACGCTGGACATGCTGGCCGAGCAGCGCGGCGGCTATGTCGAAGTCGACCGTTCCGCCACGCTGGACTGGGAAGCCCTGCGCAAGAAGATCGCCAAAGACGGCATGCGCAACTCCAACTGCGTCGCCATCGCCCCGACCGCCACGATCTCCAACATCATCGGCGTGGACGCCTGCATCGAGCCCTGCTTCGGCAACCTCTCGGTCAAGTCCAATCTGTCCGGCGAATTCACGGTCATCAACCACTACCTGGTGCGCGACCTCAAGCGCCTGAACCTGTGGGACGACGTGATGGTGGTGGACCTGAAGCACTTTGACGGATCGCTGCGCCCCATCGACCGCGTGCCGCAGGACGTCAAGGCGCTGTACGCCACGGCCTTCGAAGTGGAAACCTCCTGGATCGTCGAGGCCGCAGCGCGCCGCCAGAAATGGATAGACCAGGCCCAGTCGCTCAATATCTATATGGCAGGCGCCTCGGGCAAGAAGCTCGACGATACCTACAAACTGGCCTGGCTGCGCGGCCTGAAGACCACCTACTACCTGCGCACCCAGAGCGCGACGCACGCCGAGAAGTCGACTGTGACCGCAGGCAAGATGAACTCGGTGTCGTCGAGCACGGCAACCGCAAGCAGCGGCATGAGCGCGCTTGAAGCGGCTGCTGCCGCAGCGCAAGCGCAGATGAACGCAACGCCCGCGACCGACATCAAGTTTTGCGCGATCGATGACCCAGGATGCGAGGCTTGCCAGTAAAAAAACATCGCGTCGCGCGATCATGTGGTCGCGCGATTCGATGTATATGAGCAACACAATTTTGTAGCGATGTGAATGAACACTTTTCATTTTGTATCGCTGCTTTCATAATCCCAAAGTATTGGAAACCTCTATGTTGACCTGGGACGAAGAAGTCAAACCATCGTTGCAAACATCTCACAACAGCGGCTCGCCTGAAGGCCGCTCGATGGAACTTCCGCCTCTTTCTTTGAACACCGCCGAGCAACCTCAAGCGCAAGTGCGCATGCTCAATGACGGCGCGTTCACACCTGCACCCGCTGCAGTCTCTTCGGCTCCTGCCGCCGAACCCGTCAAAGCGCAGCGCGTCAAGGCCTCCGACAAGCGCATCATCAACGGCCAGACCGACGTCAACCAGCTGGTGCCTTTCAAATACAAATGGGCCTGGGAAAAATACCTCGCCACCTGCGCCAACCACTGGATGCCGCAGGAAGTGAACATGACGCGCGACATCGCGCTCTGGAAAGACCCGAACGGCCT
>JAJKJM010000054.1 GCA_021153985.1 Polaromonas sp. | reverse complement strand
GCGTCCCTCCGCTTCGCTGCGGGCAACCTGCGGTGCTCGGTTCAGGCGGGGTCTCGCTAAACTCGCTTCGCTCAAACAACGCGATCCCTGATCCGCCTGAATCTCCGCTCCTCGGCGCATCCAGAAGGGGTGGGGCGGAATACCAATACCGAATACCGGAAGAACAAAGACTCGCCCGCCGGAGCAAGACCCGGCCTTAATGCGACCCCCGGTGCGCCCAAGCGGTGGTGTGCTTCTCAATAAAACTGAAAAGCTCATACATCGCCATGGCCATGGCGCCAATCACCACCAGCCCGGCAAAGGCCAGCGCCAGCCGCTGTTGTGACCCCGCGCTCTGCATCAGGTAGCCGATGCCGGAGTCTCCTGCCGTCATCTCGGCCAACACGGTGCCGACAAAGGCCAGTGTGATTGCCACCTTGAGCGAGGCGAAGAAGTAAGGCATGGAGCGCGGCAGGCCGACCTTGACCAGTACGTCCCAGCGTTTGGCGCCCAGCACGCGCAACACGTCTTCCAGCTCAGGCTCCAGCGTGGCCAGGCCCGTGGCCATGTTCACGGTGATGGGGAAGAATGAAATCAGGAAGGCCGTGAGGATGCCGGGGCCGACGCCGATGCCGAACCAGACGATGAGGATGGGCACGATGGCCGCTTTGGGTACGGCATTAAAAGCCACCAGCAGCGGGTACACCGCCGCATAGGCCAGCCGCGACGAGCCGACCAGAAAGCCCAGCAGCACACCGACCACGATGGAAAGCCCAAAGCCCACCATCGTGACCCAGAAGGTTTTCCAGGCGGCTTCGGCAATCGGGCCGGCGAATTCGGCCATGGCCTGGGCGATGGCCAGCGGCGCGGGAAAGATGAACTCCGGCACCGAGAAGCCGGCGCACACCGCCTGCCACAGCGCCACCACGGCCACCAGCAATATCCACGGCGCCCAGCGCTCGAGTTGTTTGTTGTTCATGCTCATGCGGTGGCTCCGCCGCGCACCGCGCCGATGTGGCCGCGCAGTTCGTGCACGATGTCGCTGAACTCGCGGGTGTAGGTCACTTCCAGGTCGCGCGGGCGCGGCAGCTCAATCTCACGCCGCACGACAAAGCGGCCCGGGCTTTTGCTCATCACATACACCGTGTCGGCCAAAAATACCGACTCGCGCAAATCATGCGTCACCAAAATGACGTTGAAGCGCTGCTCGGTCCACAGGTCGCGCAGGATGCACCAGAGCTCCTCACGCGTGAAGGCGTCGAGCGCGCCAAAGGGCTCGTCCAGCAGCAGCATCTTGGGCTCATGGATGAGCGCGCGGCAGATGCTGGCGCGCTGCTGCATCCCGCCCGAGAGTTGCCACGGGAACTTGTCTTCGTAGCCGGCCAGGCCCACTTTCTGCAGCAAGCGGCGCGCGCGTTCTTCAAATTCTTTACGCCTGGCCTTGAACTGGCTTCGGTAGGGCTCGACGATTTCCAGCGGCAGCAGCACATTGCCGACCGTGGTGCGCCAGGGCAGCAGCGAAGGCGCCTGAAACGCCATGCCTGAGATCTTGAGCGGCCCGGTCACCGCCCGGCCGTCGATCAGGATGTGGCCGGTCGAGGGCATCTTCAGCCCGGTTGCCAGTTTCATGAAGGTGGACTTGCCGCAACCCGAAGGCCCGACGATGGCGATGAACTCGCCTTGCCGCACCTGCAGGTCAATCGCTTCAACGGAAAACTGTTTGCGCGCAAGCAGCTCGTCGTTGTAGGCAAGCCAGACATCGCGGAAATCAACGAAATGGCCCCCACGCTCCCCCACTGCGTGTGGGTCGCGAGGCCTTGCAGGCCGCGACTCGTGAGACCCTTCGTCTCTGTCGCCTGTCCAAGCCTGCGCAGGCAGGCTTGGAGCCGCAGGCTTCAGCCCCTCGGGGGCCCTCGCGCCTTGGGGCGGCCCGGCGGCGCTCAAGGGATTGTCAGCGGATGTCTGGGGCGTCATTGGGCATGAAATCGGGCTCTAGCCCAGATGGGGTATTGGCGTGTAGCTATCAAAAGTGTAGCGAACGAACGTAGGTAGACCGGGGGAAGAATTATTTCTTCGGAGTGGGCAGCACATTGAGTTCGGCCGCCGTTGGCAGAAAAGAGCCGTTCCACACCGCATCGGGGTTGACGCGGGTCTTGGTGCCAAAGGCGTCCGACACCTGCGAAGCCATGAGCGTGAGACGCGGGCCCTTGACCTGGCCGAAGCCTTCGGCGCGTGCGTCGGGGCTGTTGACGACGGTGTCGATGGCCAGGCGCAGGCGGCGCACTTCCAGCGGCACGTTGATGATGCCGTCGCGTGCTTTGACAAACTCGATCGCGGCGGCCGGGTCGGCCACCACGTCTTTCACGCCCTTGGTGAAGGCCTGCAGAAAGGCTTTGACGGCGGCGGGGTTCTCCTTGATAAATTTGGGCGAAGCGATGACCACGTTGCCGTAGTGCCTCACGCCGAAGTCGGCATAAGGCAGCACCACCACGTCTTCGGCTTTCACGCCGCGCGCTTCGAGGTTAAGCAGTGAGGTGAAGGTGAAGCCGGTGATGGCGTCCACATCGCCACGGGCCAGCATGGTTTCACGCAGCGGCGGGTCCATGGCTGTCCATTGAAAGCCGGTGATGTTGTTGGCCTTGGCAAAGATGGGGAAGGCGCGGCGGCCGGCGTCAAACACCGGCGCGCCCATTTTTTTGCCGTTCAAATCGGCGGGGGTCTTGATGCCGGATTTCTTGAGCGCCATCACCGATGCCGGCGTGTTGTTGTAGACCATCATCACGCCCACGGGTTTGTTGGGCGCGTCCGGGTTGTTGGCATGAAACTCCATCACCGATGCCATGTCGGCAAAACCCATGTCGTAGGTGCCTGAGGCCACACGCGTGACCGCGCCGCCCGATCCGTTGCCGGCGTCCACCGTCACGTCCAGCTTGTTGGCCTTGAAGTAGCCCTTGGCCACCGGTGTCAGAAAGAGGGCGGCCGGGCCTTCAAAACGCCAGTCGAGCTGGAACTTGATGGGCGTGTTCTGCGCATGGGCCAGGCTGAAAGCGGCTGTGGCGGCCAGCAGGGTGGTGGTTTTGAGGAACTGCGCGGCAAAAAGCGAAGGTAGGTGGCGGGTCATGGAGGTCCTGGAGGAAAAAGAGGTCCGTCGCTTGCCGGCCACGAGGCACGGGGCGAAGAGCGGTCTTGGGGATTAGCAAAAACAGTGCCGCGCTTGTTATTCGAGGGTGCGGGGGCCGGCACCCTTTGCGTACGGCGTGGGGCTTATTTTCAGCGAAGTCGCGCCCTGTTCACCAGGTTTCGCCGGTTTTCACGTCCGTGATTACCACTAAGCCGCGTGATGGCCATCCTGACCGGCAAGCACCCTGTCTTCAATCTGCGTAAATCTGCGTAATCTGCGGATGAATCTTTTATCCGCAGATTACGCAGATTTACGCAGATTAGGAAAACGCAGGATGCAAAGCCGGGAGCCGTGCTGGGAGCGCGGCTTTGTCAGGCGAGTACGTCCCGCAGAGTGCACGCGATCACCTTCCGGCTCCAGCCGCTCATCAGCCAGCTTTTCGCAGGGGCGCCAGCTGCGTCAGCGCCGCGCGTAGCCGCTCGTTGCCTGGCGCAGCATCAGGCGCTGATGAGCCCAGCGCGTCTTCAACGCTGCCGATGTGCGTGAGCATGCGTTCACGGGCCAAATCCAGGTCACCATTTTCAAGCGCGGCAACGATGCCCGCGTGTTCGGCGCAGGACTGCCCCGCGTCATGTTTGGACTGGTAGAGCGAGGCGGCCAGGGTGGTGCGCGCGGTCAGGTCGCGCAGCACGTCGCACAGCAGCCGCTGGCCCAGGCATTCGGCCAGGCAGACGTGAAAGTCGGCCAGCAAAAAGGCCCGGGTAGCGGCGTCGGCTTGTTCGATGGCCTGCTCTTCCTGGGCGATGTGATCGCGCAGCTTGCGCAACACCGACTGCAGCGGGCGGCCGGCCTCGCGCAAGATGCCGCTTTCAATGATGCGCCGGGCCGAGAAGGCGTCGCGCGCTTCCTCGACGGAAGGCTCCACCACATACCAGCCTTTGCGGGTGCGCACTTCGACAAAGCCGCGCGCTTGCAGCTGCATCAGCGCTTCACGCACCAGCGTGCGGCTGACGCCGAAGAGCTCGGCCAGCTCCTGTTCACCCAGGCGCTCGCCGGGCGCAAGTTTTTGCGCGAGGATGGACTCGACGACTTGCTGGGCGATCTGGACCTGGCTGATGCTCATGTGCTGACGAGTGTAGCGACCCGCAATCTCAGGAAGCGGGCCGCTTGAAGAAGTCGGTGGGCAGCGTCGCCTTGAACCAGACCATGGCGTTGATGGCCAGCGCCTGCGATTCGCCGGCTTCGCGAAGGAACTTGTTGACCCGCGCCAGCAGCCGCTCTTCGCCCTTGCGCACGCCGATATAGCAGGGGCTTTCATTGAGCATCAGCACAAAGCGGGTGCGGTCGCGTGCTGTCACGTCCTTGATGGATTCGATCACCACGTTGGCTGCGGCGATGTATTCGATCTCATGCTTGAGGTAGGCGTCGATGATGGCGGCCGAGTTGTCATAACGCACCACGGCAGCGGCCGGCAGGCGGCGCAGCAGCAGCTCTTCCTCCAGGCTGCCCTTGGTGACGCCGATGCGCCGCCCCTTGAAGTAATCGGGCTCCGGAACGCCGCCGTAGGGCGGGCCGAACACGCCGTTGTACAGCGGCGCGTAGGCGAGGGTGAAGTCGATCTGCTTTTCGCGCTCGGCATTTTTGCCCAGGCTGGCGATGACGAGGTCCACCTTGCCGTCACGCAGGTAGGGCAGGCGGTCCGAGCTTTGCACCGGAACCAGTTCCAGCTTGACCTTCATGTCGATGGCCAGCATGCGGGCAATGGCGATGTCGTAGCCCTCGGGGTTGCCGTTGCGGATGGAGCCGAAGGGCGGGAATTCCTTGGGCACCGCCACACGCAGCAGGCGCTGGGCCAGGATGTTGTCCAGTGCGTCGCCGGTTTTGGCGGCGGCTGCCTGTTGCGCGAAGGGGGCTTTTGCCAGCAGCAGGCCGAGGCCCGCCGCTGCGGCTGCGATGACGCGGCGGCGGTTGCCGGCAAGGTTGGATGTTTTCATGATGAGCTTTCCGGAGCGATGCATCAGGCTTTGGCCGGCACGGCGGTGACTTCGATGTCCATGTCGTCTTCGGTGGACGGCACGTAGCGGCCGTCAAGCACCGCATGCGCACGCTCGCGGTCGATGTCGCCTTCCCAGGCCGCCACGGCCACGGTGGCCACGCAGTTGCCGATCAGGTTGCCCAAGGCGCGGGCAATGCCCATGAACCAGTCCACCGACAGCACCAGCACCAGGCCGATCGCAGGGATCGCGGGAATCGCCTGCAGCGTGGCGGCCAGCACCACGATGGCCGAGCCGGGCACGCCGTGCGCGCCTTTGGAGGTGACCAGCGAGATCGCCAGGATGGTCAGCAGGTCGGTCATGGAGATCGGCGTGTTGGTCGCCTGGGCGATGAAGACTGCCGCCAGCGTGATGTAGATCGAGAACGCGTCGAGGTTGAAGGAGTAGCCGGTCGGGATGACCAGGCCCACGGTCGAATCGCGGATGCCCATGCGCTTGAGCTTGGCCATGATTTGCGGCAGCACGCTGTCTGACGACGTCGTGGCGAACACCACCATCAGTTCCTCACGCAGGTATTTCAGCAGCTTGAAGAGGCTGAAGCCTGAGAAGCGCATGATGCCGCCCAGCACCACGGTGACGAAGATGATCACGGCCGCGTAGAAGAGCACGACCAGCATGCCCAATTGCTTGAGCGAGCCGATGCCGTATTTGCCGACGGTGAAGGCGATGGCGCCCAGCACGCCCAGCGGCGCCAGCTTGATGATGATGCCCATGGTCTTGAAGAGCACGTGGGCCAGGTCGTCGATAAGGCCCACCACCTTCTCGCCCTTTTTGCCCAGCATGGCCAGCGCGCAGCCGAACAGCACCGAGAACAGCAGCACCTGCAGCACGTCGCCATTGACGAAGGCGCTGACGGCGGTGTTGGGGATGAGCTTCATCAAAAACTCCACCGTGCCGCCGCCGGTGAGCTTGCCGGCGTTTTCGGCATAAGCGCTCATGGCCTTGGCGTCCAGCAGCTTGGGGTCGACATTCATGCCGGCGCCGGGCTGGAAGACAAAGGCCAGCACCAGGCCGATCAGCAGGGCGATGGTGGTGACCACTTCAAAGTAGACCAACGCCTTGACGCCGACACGGCCGACGCGCTTCAAATCGCCGGCGCCCGCGATGCCGTGCACCACCACGCAGAAGACGATCAGCGGGATCAGCATCTTGATCAGCTTGATGAAGCCGTCGCCCAAGGGCTTGAGCTTGATGGCCGTCTCTGGCCACACAAAGCCGACGATGACGCCGACGACGAGGGCCAGGAGCACCTGGCCGAAGAGGGAGCGGAAAAACTTGGGCATGTCAGTCTCCGGATGAGTAGTAATAGTTTTAGGTAGCAAGCCGGCGGCAAATCGCTTTGAATTTCTTTGCACGCAAATCTTGCATACAAGCAATGTAGACAAGTTGCTTCCGCCCTGTCACAGGGTTATCCCGGGGCGATTCATGCTGATTCGGTTAAAGCTGACGCACCCGGAGCGGGGTGGTCTTTCCGAATGCGATGTGTGAGATCTGCAGATAAAACCTTATCCGCAGATTTCGCAGATTTACGCAGATTAGAAGATCCGCGATGGAGGGCGTGCGATTGAAGTATCAAATAGGGATCTTGCCCAATAACTGCGTACGCTGACAGCTATCAAATTAATAGCAAAAAACGCCAGCCTCGACGCGTCAAGGCGACCCGGCGTGTCCTGTTTTCAATCTGCGTAAATCTGCGTAATCTGCGGATAAAGATTCATCCACAGATTTCGCAGATTTACGCAGATTAGGGCAGACGTGATCCGAAGCTGGTGACTTTTATAGACCAAATCGGGCTCTAGCCCAATCACCGTACGTGCTGGCAGCTACCAAATTAATAGCAACTGCGGATCGCCAGCCGCAAGCGCCGCGTGTTCAGGCCAGCAGGTCCCGCAAAGTGCGCGCGATCACCTTGGTGGCGCGGCGCAGGTCTTCCAGGTCCAGCCGCTCGTCGGCCCGCTTGGCGTGGGACTCCAGCACGGTGCGCGGCCCGGCGCCGTAGATCACGCCGGGGATGCCGGCTTCGGCGTAGAGCCGCACGTCGGT
>JAJKJM010000053.1 GCA_021153985.1 Polaromonas sp. | reverse complement strand
GGTCTGGGCGCCGCAGCGACTATCGGATTGGCGCGAAGGCCGGTTATGCGGATGGCGGGGCGGGAGTCCGGCAAGTGGAAAGCGAAGCATCGATGGGTCGTATTTTGGGAAAACAGGGGGCGGCGGCGGGTGGCCGACCGGCGGCGCGACCGGTGCGTGCCAAGACAACATATAACCGAGAAAGCCGCAACTGACAAGTATGGCAAACGATTGCCAAGTCTTGGCAAACGTTTGCCATAATAGCCCAAGGCCCGCAACGATTGCAACAACGGCACAAGACAAAATGGTTTCCAACGGGTTTCCAAGGCCTGAAACCGACGACGATCGGTCCCATCTTCCTTTTTCCAGAAAGAGACAAGCATGAACTTCCCTCTTCGTTCCCTCGCCAGGCACGTCACGCGCGCCGGCCTCCTGGGCGCCGCCGCCGCCACGCTGGCCACCAGCGCCTTCGCCGACATCCGGGTCATGTGCTACCAGGACGGCAATGAATGCGATGTCACGGCCGACCTCATCAAGCGTTATGAAGCCCAGAACGCAGGCGCCAAGGTGATCCTTGACGTGGTGCCCTACAAAACCGTGGTCGAGCAGTTGCCTGTGCAGCTCGCCGCCGGCCAGGGGCCCGACATCGCGCGTGTCGCCGAAATCGGTGGCCTGTCGAAGAACTACATCGACATCAGCGCCTATGTGAAGGACCGCAAGTACTGGGAAGACAACTTCGGCAGCACCTTGCCCTGGATGCGCAACAAGGCGGGCGACAAGGGCATCTACGGTTTCCTGTCGCAGATGACCATGACCGGCCCCTTCGTCAACAAGACTTTGTTTGAACAGGCCAAGGTGCCCATGCCGGGCCCCAAGGCCACCTGGGAAGAGTGGGCCGACGCGGCGCGCAAGGTGGCCAAGGCCACGCAGACCCCGGCCGCCATGGCCTGGGACCGCTCGGGCCACCGCTTCGCCGGCCCCGCCGTCAGCTACGGCGCGAAGATCTTCGACGCCAAGGGAAACCTCACGGTTGACGCCGGCTACAAGGCCGCTGTGGGCAAGTTTGTCGCCTGGCACAAGGACGGCACCATGCTGAAAGACGTCTGGGGCGGCTCGGGCGGCTCCAGCTACGCCGATGCGGTGGGCGAGTTCAAGAACGGCCGCGTGGTGATGATCCTGTCGGGTTCGTGGCAGATCAACCGCCTGCAAAAGGAAATCGGCAACGCCTTCGACTGGGTCGCCGTGCCCAACCCCTGCGGCCCTGCTGCCTGCTCGGGCATGCCAGGCGGCGCGGCCTGGGTGGCGCTGAAAACCACCAAGTCGCCGAAGGAAGTGGGCCGCTTCCTGGACTTCATGGCGCAGGAGGCCAACGTCGCCGAGTTCGCCTCACGCACCAACAACATCCCGGCGCATGCCGGCGTGGCCAAAAAAGGCGTGAGCTACCCGACCGCCGGCCCCGCGGCACAGGCCGCGCTGGGTGTGTTCAGCAGCGGCACCGCCACCATCGCGCCCCCAGCCTACGCGCTGCAAGGCTACAAGTACAACCGCGCCCTGATGCTGCCGACCGTGACCCGCGTCACCCAGGCCATCGTGGGGGAAATCAGCGTGGACGAGGCCGTGACCAAAATCGGCACCGACATGGCCGAAGCGGTCAAGCAAGCGGAGAAGTAGCACGAAGTAGGCACACCCCCGTGGCGCGCACTGCGTGCGCGCCTCCCCCTGCAGGGGGCGACAACCGCGGCCTGGCGGAGCCAGTTCCGCGCTGTCACTGGCATAAGGCAATGCGCTGGCGGCGTCATGGGTATAGATCGGAGTCGGTATGTCGGTTTTCTCGGCCTTCCTGGGCTTTTTGTTCAACCTGTTCGAGCCGGTCTTCCGGTTGGGGCAGAAGTGGCTGGGCGCTTCGCGCATAGGCTGGTTGTTCGTCGGGCCCAACCTGGTGGTGATCAGCCTCTTCACCTTTCTGCCCATCGTGGTGAACCTGGTGTATGCGGTGACGGGCGGGGTGAACCTGCTGCCCACGCAGCGGCCTTTCACGGGGCTGGAGAATTTCGCCATCCTGCTTGAATGCCGCGACTACACCGACCTGCAGACCTGCCGCACCGACATCTTCTGGCGCTCCATCGCGAACACGGCGAAGTTCAGCCTGATCCAGGTGGCCTTGATGGTGTTCTTCTCGCTGGTCACCGCCCTGGTGCTGAACCGCAAGATCATCGGTCGCGGTTTCTGGCGCGGCGTGTTCTTCTACCCTGTGCTGCTGTCGCCGGTGGTGGTGGCGCTGATCTGGAAGTGGCTGCTGCAAAGCCAGGGCGTGTTCAATGCCGGCCTGGTGGCCATGGGCGCTTCGCCGATGGACTGGCTGCTGGACCGGCACTGGGCTTTCTTCTGGGTGGTGGTGGTGTCGATCTGGGCCCACATGGGTTTCTACACACTCATCCTGCTGGCCGGCCTGCAGGCCATTCCGAAAGACGTGTATGAGGCCGCCGAGATGGACGCTGCGCCGCCGTGGCGCGTGCTCAGGCGCATCACCTTGCCGCTGCTCATGCCCAACCTGATCGTGGTGCTGGTGCTGGTGATGATCCGCGCGGTGCAGAGCTTTGACGAAGTGTTCGTGCTCACCGGTGGCGGCCCGGGCTCGGCCACCACCTTCATCGTGCAGTACATCTACCAGACCGGTTTCGCCGAGCAGATTCACCTCTACGGCCTGGCCGCCGCGGCTTCGCTGATCCTGGCCGCCGGCCTGATGGCCCTCACGCTTGCGCAGCTGCGGTTGTCCAAGGCCGGCGAGGCCGGAAAAATCAAGAAGTAAGGACGCAGTGATGGCAAATTTCCTTACCCGCAAGTACTCTGACAAACAGGGCCAAAAATACGGCGGCACCAGCCTGCATTGGACCGACTGGGTCTCTTACGCCTACCTGTTGGCCGGCCTCATCGTGATGTTCGGCCCGGTGCTCTGGCTCGTGATGTCGTCTTTTAAGACCGAAAGCGCGCTTAGCCAGTTTCCGCCGACCTTTCTGCCCTACACCCAGAAGGAAGTGGTGGTGGCCGGTTACGACAAGCCCCTGCCGCTCTTCATGGCCAAGGATGGGCAGGGCAATATCCGCGAACTGGCCCAGGTGCGCCGCATCGGCCTGGTTTCCACCATGGTCGACCCCGCCGCGCCGCAAACCGAAATCCGCGTCAACATCAACGACCGCAAGCCGGTGAATGAACTCAAGTTCGCCGCCGGCAACTACACCGAACTGTTCGGCAAATTCGCTTTCGGCACCTATCTGTGGAACAGCGTGTTCATCACCGTGGTGGCAACCATCCTCACGCTGCTGTTCAACTCGATGGCGGCCTTCGCGCTGTCCAAGTACCAGTTCACGGGGCAGAAGACGGTGTTCGTGCTGATCATCGCCACGCTGATGATCCCGCCCACCATCATCCTGGTGCCGGCCTTCCTGGTGATCTCGGAACTGAATTTGTTGAACAACCTCTGGGGCGTGATCCTGCCCGCGGTGGCCACGCCCACCGGCGTGTTCCTGCTGCGCCAGTACATGCTGACCATTCCCGACGAGCTGCTCGAAGCCGCGCGCATGGACAACGCCAGCGAATGGCGCATCTACTGGAAGATCATCCTGCCGCTGGCGGCTCCCGCCATGGCGGTGCTGGCCATCTTCTCTTTCATGTGGCGCTGGAACGACTTCCTGTGGCCACTCATCGTGCTCTCCAAGTCGGAACACTTCACCCTGCAGCTGGCGCTCAACGCCTTCCAGGGTGAGCTCAACACGCAATGGCACTACCTGCTGGCGATGACCGTGATCACGCTGATCCCGATCACCCTGGTCTTCGCCTTCCTGCAGAAATACATCGCCACCGGCATCGCCAGCGCCGGCGTCAAATAACCGAGGACTTTCCGTGGCCACTCTTGAACTCGCCAGCGTCGTCAAAACCTTCGACAAAGCCACCATCATCCATGGTGTGGACCTGACCGTTTCCGACGGTGAATTCGTGGTCTTCGTCGGCCCTTCGGGCTGCGGAAAATCCACCTTGCTGCGCATCATCTCGGGGCTGGAGCCCGCCAGCAGCGGCGATATCCGCATCGACGGCCAGCGTGTTAATGACGTGAGCGCCGCGCACCGCGGCTGCTCCATGGTGTTCCAGTCCTATGCGCTGTACCCGCACATGAGCGTCTACGACAACATGGCCTTCGGGCTGGAGAACCTGGGCGTGGCCAGGCCGGTCATCGAAAGCAAGGTCAACGCCGCTGCCGCCATGCTGCAGCTCACGCCGCTGTTGCAGCGCAAGCCTACACAGCTCTCCGGTGGCCAGCGCCAGCGCGTGGCCATAGGCCGTTCCATCGTGCGCGAGCCCAAGCTGTTTTTGTTTGACGAGCCGCTGTCCAACCTCGACGCGGAGCTGCGCGTCTCCATGCGCGCCGAAATCCGCGACCTGCACGCCCGCCTGGGTGCGACCATGATTTACGTCACCCACGACCAGGTCGAGGCCATGACCATGGCCGACAAGATCGTGGTGCTGCGCGCCGGCCGCATTGAGCAGGTCGGCTCGCCGCTGGAGCTGTACAACCGGCCCTGCAACCAGTTCGTGGCCGGCTTCATCGGCAGCCCGCGCATGAACTTCGTGCCGGCCGCGCAGATGCCCGGCGCAAAACCCGGCGCCCAGACCGTGGGCATACGGCCTGAGCATGCGCAGCTGTCGGCCGACGGGCCGCTGCAGCTGGCAGTGACCCAGGTCGAGCAGCTCGGCAGCACCAGCATCCTGCACGGCAAGGTGGTACCCGACGCGCCCTTTGAACTGATCCTGAATGGCCAGACCACGATCAGGCGCGGTGACACCGTCAAGGTCAGCGCCCCCGCGGAGCAACTGCACTATTTCGACGTCAACGGCTTGCGCCTTTGAGCGCCATCCCCGGCCGACCCTATTCCTTTTGACTCCCCGACCATGCGCCTGGACCATCCTCCCGTATTCACCCTGCAATCCCGCGACGACAACCACCTTGTGCTGGCCAGCGACGGCGCCGCCGTGGCCCATATCTGGGTACTCGAAGAAGACATCATCCGTGTGCTCGTGCTGCCGCAGGGCCGGCTGCAGATGCCGCGCAGCTGGACGGTGGCGCCGGGGCTGGAAAACCTGCCCGTTGAAGGCCGCGACCGTTTCGACGTGAGCGGTTTTTCATTGCCCGCGTTCGAGCTCAAGGAAGAGAGCGCACAACTGCAGGTCACCACTGCCGCAGTGCGCCTGACCATTGCGCTCAAAGGTTTTTTCTGCCGCTGGGAAAGCCGGCACCAGGGCGCGTGGCAAGCCACCGCAGCGGATCGTTCCACGCAAAGCTATAACTTCGGCTGGTGGGACGAAAAGGTCTATCACTACCTGCAACGCGATCGCGGCGAAGCCTATTTCGGCCTGGGCGAACGCGCCGGCGACGCCAACCGCGCCGGCCAGCGCTACCGCATGTGCAACCTGGACCCCATGGGCTACAGCGCGCGCAGCACCGACCCGCTGTACAAACACATCCCGTTCTATATCACCCGCAAGGGTGGGGAAAAAGACGCCGGCTTGTGTTTCGGTTTGTTTTACGACACCCTGTCCGACTGCAGCTTCGACATGGGCCGCGAGATGGACAACTACCACGGCCACTATCGTTACTTCGTGGCCGACCATGGCGACCTCGACCTGTACTACATCGCCGGCGACAGCCCGGCCGCCGTCACCCGCCGCTACACCTGGCTCACCGGCCGGCCCGTCTTCCCGCCGCGGTATGCGCTCGGCTATTCAGGCTCGACCATGAGTTACACCGACGCGCCGAATGCGCAGGAGCGCATGGGCGAGTTTCTCGAGCGCTGCGAAGAGCACGACATTCCGTGCGATTCCTTTCACCTGTCCTCCGGCTACACCTCGATAGGCAACGGCCGCTACGTCTTCAACTGGAACCGCGAGAAATTTCCCGATCCTGCTGCGTTTGTGCAGAGCTACCTGGAATGCGGCGTACGCCTGGTGCCCAACATCAAGCCCGCGCTGCTGCGCGACCATCCGCGTTTCGAAGAAGCCCGCCAGGCCGGCCTTCTGGTCAACGATCCGGATGGCCAGCCCACCGCCATCCAGTTTTGGGACGGCACCGGCGCCTACCTCGATTTCACCAACCCCGCCACCATCGCGTGGTGGAAGAGGCAGGTCACCGAGCAACTGCTCGACTACGGCATTCCCGCCACCTGGAACGACAACAACGAGTACGAAATCTGGAGCGACAAGGCGCTGGCCCACGGCTTCGGTGCGCCGCGCCCCGCGCGCGAGGCGCGCCCGCTGCAGACCCTGCTGATGATGCAGGCCTCGCACGCTGCGCAGACCGAGTTCGCGCCCGCGGAGCGGCCTTACCTGGTGTCGCGCTCAGGCGCCGCCGGCATGCAACGCTATGTGCAGACCTGGTCGGGCGACAACTACACGGCCTGGGAAACCCTTCGCTACAACATCCGCATGGGCCTGGGCCTGGCGATGTCGGGCGTGTCCAACACCGGGCACGACATCGGAGGCTTCTCAGGCCCCGCGCCGGGGCCTGAGCTGCTGCTGCGCTGGGTGCAGCATGGCATCTTCCTGCCGCGCTTCAGCATCCATTCCTGGAACGACGACCAAACCGTCAACGAACCCTGGATGTACCCCGAGGTGACACCGCAGGTGCGCACGCTGATCCGTCTGCGCTACCGGCTCATGCCCTATCTGTACGACTTGGTGTGGCGCTACCACAGCGCTTATGAGCCCATCATCCGGCCGACGTACCACGACTTCCCGGAAGACGTGCGCTGCCTGGACGAAAACGACGACATGCTGCTGGGCGCCAATCTGCTGGTGGCTTCGGTGGTTGAGCCCGGCCAGACCGCGCGGCGCGTGTGGCTGCCTGGTACCGGGGGCTGGTACGAAGCGCACACGGCGCGGCAGTTCGACGGCGGCCAATGGGTCACGCTGGAAGCACCGCTGGACGGTCCGCCCCCTTTGCTGGCACGCGAAGGCTGCGCCATACCGTTAAATCTCGGCGAGATCCATTTCGCAAAAGTCGAAGATGTGCGCGGCTTCCAGGTGTTTCCCTTCAAGGGTGAGGGCAGTTTCGAGGCCTGCTGTTTTGAGGACGACGGCCATACCCAGGCCTGGCGAGAGGGCGCTTATGGGCAGTGGCGATTGAGCGTCGAATCCACCGCGAAGAAGCTGCATATCGCAGTTTTCCGGGAGGGTGCCCAGCCGCCTGTGCAAGACAGTCTCGTCCTGTTGTTGCCCGCAGCCGAGCAACGCCCACTCAGTTTTGCCGGAGGAACGCTGGTACAGGACCCGCTTGAAGGCGACTGGAGACGGCTGACCCTGAAGCTCTGACCGGCCAGGCGAAGCCGTGGCGGCGAGATAGTGCGATCTTCCGGTTCTGGCACGTCCTTTGCATGCTTCCCTGTAGTGACGACGAATCACTATGGGAGGTTTTACATGTTGGTCCTGATCTTGCGACCCCTTGCATCGGTATCTATATCTGTCGGCCTGATGGCCGCTTTCACCACAACCGGCCTGTACGCTTCAGACGCCCCGGCCAGCCCAGCCGGCCAGACGCAAACTCCGCATGTAGCGGACAACAAGGGCAAAACGGCTAAAGCGGCCAAAACAGGCACCGCGGCAAAACGCACGATTGGTACGAACCCGGCCATGCCGTTGTGGGAGGGCCCTTGGGGTCCTCACCATTAAGGCCAGAGTGGTGCGATAGCCCTTTCCTGGGCATCAGACCCCCAGGCCCTGCTCAGGCCCGCCTCTTGAACATCGCTGACGCACCGCTCGCCGCGCGAATCTCTTCGGCCGTGTGCAGCAAAGCTTCCGACAACTCTTCCATGCGCGCCTCGGTCAGGCGCACCAGCGGGCCGGCGATGGTGACCACGCCTATCGCGCCTGTGGGTGACATCACCGGTGCGGCCATCGCCGTCATCTGCGGTGCAAACACTTCGTTGATCATGCTGAAGCCACGCTTGCGAGCGGCCTGCACATAAGCCAGCAGCGCCTTGACGGTGGTAGGGGCCCTGGGGCCGAAGTCTTTCGGCAAGCCAAAGCCCTGCCTGGCAACGAGGCGCATGGCTTCTTCGTCGCTCATGGTCGACAGCCAGGCGTGGCCGGCGGAGCTGCACGAGAGGCGCACCGACAGGCCCATGTCCGGGTCATAACGCAGGCCGCGGCGTGCACCCTGGGCCTTGGCGACAAAGGTGAGGTCGTCACCGTCGACCACGGCAAGCCGCACCAGCTCGCCCGACTCTTCGGCCAGGCTGTCGAGCAGCGGCTGTGCCACGTCGACCACACCCGACGCGCTCAAAAAGCCCAGGCCCAGCGACACGAGCTTGATGGTGAGCACGTATTCACCCTGCTCGCGCACCTGGCGTACATAACCGCAGCGGCACAGCTCGGCCAGCAGGCGGTGGGTGGCGCTGAGCGGCATGTCCAGCGTTGCTGCTATGGCGGAGACGGCCTGGCCCTCGGGGTGCACGGCCAAGTGCTCCAGGGTGTTGAAGCTTCGTTCGAGAAGGGTACTCATAGAGAAAGAGAAATGACGTTTTCAGGCAAGGGCATGGCGCTATTTGGCCACGCCCTGCGGCCCGGCCAATTACAAAATGATAATGGTTTTCCATAATGGAAAGACTTTCCACTTTCTCTGATGATTCAGCCTGCCCTGACGGTGGCGCATGTATCGGCGCTGCCCGCTTGCTCACTTTCCACTAATCAAATCCGGGACAAAAGGAACCTTCCATGACGTCGATGCCCTCTATCCGTTTCACGCGCCGCACCCTCGCCCTGGCCGCAGCCGCCCTGTTGGGCCTATCGACCGCCGCCATGGCCCAGGACATCCAGGAACGCACCATCAAGTTCGGCCACCTGAACAACCCCGACCATCCGACCAGCCTGGGCGTGCGCAAGTTCGCCGAGATCGTCGCTGCCAAGAGCGGCGGCAAAATCAAGGTGCAGGAATTCGCTGCCTCCCAGCTCGGCAACGAGTTGCAGCAGCAATCCGCATTGCAGGGCGGCGTGCAGGAAATGCTGGTGGCCTCGACGACCTCGCTGAACGGCATCGTCAAGGAATTCGGCCTGCTCGACTTTCCCTTCCTTTTCGCCAATGCGAAACAGGCTGACGCGCTGGTCGACGGCCCCCTGGGCAAGATGCTCACCGCCAAATTGCCTGAAAAGGGCGTGATCGTGCTGGGCTTCTTCGACCTGGGCTTTCGCAACGTCACCAACAGCAAGCGCCCCATCATGAAGGGCGCCGACCTGGAAGGCCTGAAGCTGCGCGTGATCCCGAACCCGGTGTTCCTGGAAACCTTCAAGATATTCAAGGCGAACCCGGTGCCTATGCCCTTTGCCGAGCTGTACGGTGCGCTCGAAAGCAAGGCTGTGGATGGCGAGGAAAACCCCTTCGCGGTGATTGCCTCGAGCAAGTTCTATGAAGTGCAGAAGTACGTGAGCGGCACCAACCACGTCTATGCCACCAACCCGATCCAGATCAGCAAACGCTTCTGGGACAAGCTTTCGGCGACGGAGCACAAGATCCTGCAGGACGCCGCCATCGAAGCGCAAAACTGGCAGCGCGTGGTCAGCCGTGAAGTCTCGGCCAAGGCCCTGGGCGAGCTCACGGCCAAGGGCATGCTCTACAACGACGTTCCGCCCGCCGAGCTGGCCAAGATGCGCGCCGAAGTGCGGCCCGTCTACGAAAAGTTCTCCGCCGCCTATGACCCGGCCATCGTGACCCTCTTCAAGTCCGAGCTGGAACGCGTGTCGAAGTTCTAAGTTTCAAGTTCTGATCCCATGAAAATACTTGTCCTCCACGGGCCGAACCTGAACCTGTTCGGCCGCCGCGAACCCCACATCTACGGCACCACAACGCTCGCACAGATCGACGCCATGCTGGCAACACTGGCCGGAGAGCTGGGCGTGACGCTGGCTACCCTCCAGTCGAACCACGAAGGGGCGTTGATTGATTTCCTGCACCAGCACATCGACACGGCGCAGGGCGCGCTGGTCAACCCCGCCGGCTTGACGCAGCATGGCGTGCCGCTGCATGACGCGATCAAGGCCATGCCCTTCCCGGTGGTCGAGGTGCACATGTCCAACCTCGCGACACGTGAGCCCTGGCGCCACCACTCGATCATCTCGCCGGCTGTGAAGGGCACGATCCAGGGATTCGGTCCGCGCTCGTACCTGCAGGGCCTTCGGGTCGTGACCGACATCGCGCGCGAAGCGCAGGCCCTCACCGCGCAGAACTGATATGGACAAGTTCGTCGGCAAGGCCTGCAAAGGCATTGAGTTCCTCATCGCGCTCGGCCTGGCCCTCATGGTCGTGCTGGTGTTCGGCAACGTCGTGTTGCGCTACGGCTTCAACTCGGGCATCACGGTGTCTGAAGAGCTGTCGCGCTGGCTATTCATCTGGGGCACCTTTCTCGGCGCGCTGGTCGCGCTGCGTGAGCGCGGCCACCTCGGCATCGACATGGTGGTCGGGCGGCTGCCGGTCATGGGCAAGAAGATCTGCCTTATCGTCGGCCACGCGCTGATGATCTTCATCGTGGTGCTGCTGGCCATGGGCAGTTGGGAGCAAGTCAAGATCAACTGGGACGTCACGGCGCCGACGACCGGCTGGACCATGTCCATCGTCTACCTCTCGGGCCTTGTGTTCGGCGTGCTGGCCTGCGGCCTGCTGCTGCTGGATTTGTGGAAGGCCGTCACCGGCCAGCTGTCGGAGGACGAACTGGTCATGGTGCAGGAGTCCGAAGAGGCCGTGCAGCTCAAGCAAGTGCTGGACGATGCGCGCCAGTCGGACAACACCGCGGGAGCACGGCCGTGACCATCCTCATCTTCATCGGCTCGCTGCTGGCCGCCATGGCCCTGGGCATTCCCATCGCGTTTGCGCTGCTGGCCAGCGGCGTCGCGCTGATGTGGCACCTGCAACTGTTCGATGCGCAAATCCTGGCGCAGAACCTGGTTGGCGGGGCCGACAGCTTCCCTCTACTGGCCGTGCCCTTCTTCATGCTGGCCGGCGAGATCATGAATGTCGGCGGCCTGTCGCGCCGCATCGTCAACCTGGCACTGGCGCTGGTCGGCCACGTCAAGGGTGGGCTCGGCTACGTGACCATCATGGCGGGCTGCCTGCTGTCGGCGCTGTCGGGCTCTGCTGTGGCCGACGCGGCCGCGCTCACCGCATTGCTGCTGCCGATGATGGTCAAGGCAGGGCACGAGAAGGCGCGCGCCGGCGGCCTGATCGCATCTGTGGGCGTGATCGGCCCGGTGATCCCGCCCAGCATCGGGCTGGTGATCTTCGGCGTGGCGGCCAACGTGTCGATCTCCAAGCTCTTCTTCGCAGCCGTTGTGCCGGGCCTGCTGAT
>JAJKJM010000052.1 GCA_021153985.1 Polaromonas sp. | reverse complement strand
GGTACCAGCGACGGGTCGGCAAACAGCTTGTCGGCCAGCGGCTCAATGCCGGCTTCACGGGCGATCTGGCCCTTGGTGCGGCGTTTGGGTTTGAAGGGCAGGTACAGGTCTTCCAGGTCCTGCTTGGTGGCGGCGAATTCAATCGAGGCGCGCAGCTCGGGGGTGAGCTTGCCCTGCTCTTCAATGCTTTTGAGCACGGCTTCGCGCCGCTCTTCCAGCTCACGCAGGTAACCCAGCCGGTATTCCAGCTCGCGCAACTGGATGTCGTCGAGCCCGCCGGTGGCCTCTTTGCGGTAACGCGCGATAAAGGGCACGGTGGCGCCGCCGTCAAGCAACTCGACGGCGGTCTTGATCTGGTGTTCCTGGACTTTGATTTCTGCCGCGATCTGGCGGATGATTTTCTGCATAAGGGGAAGAAGATTCCGGAAGAGTTTTGAAGAAGCTGAAAAGAGGATGGCGGCAGTAATAAATTGTGTAGGGCTCGCAAGCCAAAACACAAAACTGACGCCAAGGGACGGCATTGTCCCACAGCAAAAACGCCCCGGCGCTTCCCATAATTGGATGAGCCGGAAAGCAATTTCTTACATTTTCAGGAGGGCGTCTATGCGAACTCGCACAATTCTTTTGGTGGTGGCAATCTTGTTGCTGGCGGGCTTTGTGGCCCTCAACATCGACGAGTTTTCCCGCGTGAGCATGCTGAGCCTGGGCTTTACCACCATCCAGGTGCCTCTGGGCTTTGTCATGCTCTTGCTGCTGGTGATCGCCACGGTGGTCTTCCTTGCGGGAACGCTCTATATGCAAAGCAAAAACCTGCTGGAAACCCGGAACTACGCGCGTGAGCTCAACGCCCAGCGCGAGCTCGCCGACAAGGCTGAAGCATCGCGCTTTACCGAACTGCGAAGCTACCTGGAAGTACAGGCCCTGGCCGCCCAGAACCGTGAAGCCGCGGCAGCCACGGTGCTGGCTGAACGCTTTGCCCAGCAACAGCAGGCACTGCTGGCGCGGCTGGAGCAAACTGACAACACGATCGCCGCCTACATGGGGCAACTGGAAGACCGCATGGAGCGCCGCAACGGCATGGGCAGCCCGCAAAAAGACCACCTGACCATGCCATTGGTCTAGTTGTGTAAGAAGCGCCGGCATGGCGCGACCAATGTGCATCTGCTGGCGCCTGCCCTCTTCGGGTTTTCCGGATTTTTCGGATTTTTCGGGATTGGCGCCGGCTTTCAACGCCACTGGAGATGCCCATGCCACCCCGTTCATGCCCACGAACCACCCTGATCGCCGCCGCTACCCTGCTGTCGGTGACTTGCAGCGCCTTTGCGGCGCAACCCGCCTGCACCGCCGCATCGGGGCCGGCCGTGACGCCGGTGATTGAGCTCTATACGTCCGAAGGCTGTAGTTCCTGCCCGCCTGCCGACAAATGGGTGTCCTCGCTGAAGGGCCCCGGAGGCTCGGGCATGGTGGTGCAAGCCTTTCACGTCGGTTACTGGGACTACATCGGCTGGGTTGACCGCTTTGCCGCGCCGGCCTACACCAAACGCCAGCACGAGGTTGCCGCCCGCAACAAGCTGAGCGGCGTCTACACCCCGCAGGCCGTGCTCAACGGCAAGGACTTGCCGGCCTGGGGCCCCAGGCCTCCGGGCGGCAAAGAGCCGGCGCGCGCGGGCATTGTGCTGAGCCAGCTGGGCCCGGACCAGTTTGAAGCCACGGTGACGCCGGTTGCGTCGCTGCAATTGGCACCCTCCTGGGCGGCCTACTGGACGGTGACCGAGCACGGCCACAATTCCAAAGTGCAGGCTGGTGAAAACGCCGGCGAATTCCTCAAACACGACTTCGTGGTGCGCCAGTACACCGTCGCGGGTGAGTACCAAAACGCAGGGGCTTCGCCGCAAAAACTCGGCTTTCACAGCATCGCGTCCACCCCCGGCCATGAGCGCCAGATCAACCTGGTGGTGTTTGACCCGAAAACCGGCAAGACCCTGCAGGCCGTGAGCCTGCAATGCGCGGGCTGAGACCCCTTCACGGACCAGGGAGGCCTGCCGCACAATAGTGCAATGGCTCCACGGACCATCCCCTCCTCTTCACCACCGCTTCGCCTGCGCCCGCCCAAAGCCGCCGACTATGCCGCGCTGGGCACCTGGGTGCAAGACGCTGATACCTGCCTGCGCTGGGCGGGCCCGAAGCTGAAGTTTCCGTTTAACCCGCGGCAGCTTCCCCAATTGCTGGAAGAGCCCGGCGCCCACAGCTTTGTGCTGAGCCGCGGGCCGGGTGAAGCACTTGGCTTTTGCCAGTTCTGGGTGCGTGAGGCGGGCGTGGCCCACCTGGCGCGCATCATCCTGGCGCCCGCGGCGCGCGGGCAAGGCCTGGCCTCCACGCTGTGTGCACTGCTAATGGCGCAGGCCACAAAGACAGCCGGCGCCCAAGCCTTCACCCTGCGTGTGTACCGCGACAACCACCCTGCGCTGGCCGTCTATGAAGGCCTGGGCTTTGTGACCGTGCCAGAACAGTCGAACGAGAGCGTGTTTTCTATGCGCAAGCCTGCCCCCGCAGCGCGACCCGAAGCCTGAAGCCTGAAGCCTGAAGCCTGAGGCTTTCGGCGCTTTCGCTACACTGCGCCTTCCATGCTGTCGCTGTTCCTCAAATGCCTGCTGGGCGCACTCGCCGTGCTGGTGATCGCCCTGCTCTCCCGCTCACGCAGTTTTTTCATCGCCGGGCTGGTGCCGCTGTTTCCCACGTTCGCGTTGATCGCGCACTATATCGTGGGCAGCGAGCGCTCGGCGGCCGACCTGCGCACCACGGCCTTGTTCGGGCTTTGGTCGCTGATTCCCTATGCCGTCTACCTGCTGGCCGTGTACTGGCTCAGCGTGCGCACCACGCTGACAGTAACGCTGGCAAGTGCTACCTTGGCCTGGGCTGTGGCGGCGGGGGCATTGCTGCTCGGCTGGAGCCGAGCCTACCCGCAGGCGCTCTGATTCCGGGCGGCAATGCGGCCCTGAATTTGCTTGTGTTTCCCTGAACCGCCATCACCAACCTGCAAGTTCTCACCATGTTCGATTTCATCAAACCGCCGCTGTACATCCGCCTCTCACCCTCCCGACTGGCGGTTCGCAATGTCAAAACAGGCGAGTTCATTTCAGAGCCGCCTGACATCGCCATCTACCGCGGGCCCAAGCCCAAAGTCCTGGGCGCCGGCGACGAAGCGGCGCTCTACAAATCCAGCAAGTCGGCGCAAGTCCTCAACCCTTTCAGCCATCCGCGCTCACTGATGTCCGACTTCACTGCGGGTGAGCAGGTGCTCAAGGCCTTTGTGCAGAAACTGCATAAAAAATCATTCCTTTCCGCCGCCCCACGCATGGTGTTTCATCTCCAGGGCGACCCTGCCGGCGGCTTCACGCAGGTAGAGATTCGCGCTTTCCGCGAAATGGCGCTGGGCGCCGGCGCCTGTGAGGTCACGCTGTGGCAAGGCCAGGACCTTACCGATGAACAGGTGCTGTCGCGCAACTACCCGTCCACAGGACAGGTGCTTGAGTGAGTTCCGGCCGGACAGGCTTGCCCGCACCGCGCATTCGATTGCTATCGATTTAGTAGCTGCCTGCCTATGCTCTGTATGGGCTAGAGCGATATTTCCTCATAAAAATCGCAAACCCATCCAGGGCGGCTCTGCTCAAACCGTTCCCCAGCATGGGTATTTTGCATCCCTCATACTGGGCATCCCTTCCACTTGCCGGTGTGCCCGCTCTCCATGAACAAAACCTCGGTCGACAAGCAAAAAATCAAATTCCTGCTGCTCGAGGGCATACACCCCTCCGCCGTGGAAGTTCTCAAGGCCGCGGGTTACTCCAACATTGAAAGCCTCGCTGGCGCGCTGCCGGACGACGAGCTCAAAGCCAAAATCGCCGACGCGCACTTTGTCGGCATTCGCTCCCGTACACAGCTCACTGCCGAAGTGTTTGCCCAGGCCGGCAAGCTGGCGGCGGTGGGCTGCTTTTGCATCGGCACCAACCAGGTCGACCTGAACGCCGCCCGCGAACGCGGCATCGCGGTGTTCAACGCGCCTTTTTCCAACACCCGCTCGGTGGCCGAGCTGGTGCTGGCCGAGGCGATTTTGCTGCTGCGCGGCGTGCCCGAGAAGAGCGCGGCAGCGCATCGCGGCGGCTGGCTCAAGTCGGCCGAAAACGCCTACGAAATCCGCGGCAAGACGCTGGGCATCGTCGGCTACGGCTCCATCGGCACGCAGCTGTCGGTGCTGGCCGAGGCGCTGGGCATGCAGGTGGTGTTTTTTGATGTGGTGACCAAGCTGCCGCTGGGCAATGCCCGCCAGGTGGCGCAGCTCAAAGACCTGCTGGCCCAGTCCGACGTGGTGAGCCTGCACGTGCCCGAGACGCAGGCGACGCAGTGGATGATGGGCGCGGCCGAGATTGCCGCCATCAAGCCCGGCGGCGTGCTGATCAACGCCTCACGCGGAACCGTGGTCGAAATCGAACCGCTGGCCGAAGCCCTGAAGCAAAAGCGCTTGCTGGGTGCGGCGATCGACGTGTTTCCGGTGGAGCCACGTACCAACAAAGACAGCTTTGAGTCACCCCTGCGCGGCCTGGACAACGTGATCCTGACGCCGCATGTGGGCGGCTCGACCATGGAAGCGCAAGAAAACATCGGCATTGAAGTCGCCGAAAAGCTGGTGAAGTACAGCGACAACGGCACCTCGACGTCTTCCGTCAACTTCCCTGAGGTCGCGCTGCCCGCTCACCCGGGCAAGCACCGCCTGCTGCACATTCACCGCAATGTGCCGGGCGTGCTGTCAGAGATCAACAAGGTGTTTGCGGCCAACGGCATCAACATCGCATCGCAATACCTGCAGACCAACGAAGCCGTCGGCTATGTGGTGATCGACATCGATGCGGCGCACTCTGATATGGCGCTGGCCAAGCTGGCCGAGGTGCCGGGCACGATCCGCAGCCGGGTTTTGTTCTGAGGTGGTGCGCATGTGAAGACAGATTTATCCGCAGATTACGCAGATTTACGCAGATAAGACAGCGAGAAATTATTTTTCAACGTGTGACGCTTGCAATGAGGCGCGGCCTCAAACAAGCTTCCCGGGCCTTCGCGCCTAATACTCAGATGAATTTTTAATCTGCGTAAATCTGCGTAATCTGCGGATAAATCCAGGTTCCCCAGGCTGTGCCTATTGCGCAGCAGGAAGGCCCGCCGGCACCTGAAGACCCAGCAGATTAGCCAGCGCCGCAGTCGGCATGGCGCCTTCCTGGGTGACCAACGCGCCGGTCTGCGCATGTGTGGCCACAATGCTCGGGATGGAGGCAAAGCCCATGCGGGTCATCAATGCCGTGTTTTTGGCGACCGCGTCTTTTTGCGGGTCAATGCTGCTGGCCGCGCTGATGCCACCACCGCCCGCTTTCATGGAGGCCTCATGGGCATCCATGGCGGCCACCGGGTCGCCCGAGGCCAGCAGCGTGGCGCCCTGAGAGGTGCTGGCGGCGTTCAGGATGCCGACGGGGATCCAGACAAACTTGGCCTGGGACTTCAGCGGCTTGGCGGATTCCCACAGCATGGCGCAGTGCGGGCATTGCGCGTCAAAAAACACGTAAACGGTGCGCTGGCTCATTTGTGAGCCGGCGATAAAACCTTTGGCTTCGGCCGCGATCGCGGCGGTAGAGACGGGGGTGGTCCCCGCAGCCTTGCCGGCAGCGGCATCCGGTGCGTCATTACAGGCGGCTAGCAACAAGCCTGCAGCCAAGGCTGCTGCGATGGAAAGAGAGCGAATGGGTTTGAGCATGGTGGCCGCCGTGAATAAGAAGAACGGCAAGAATAGCGCAGTGGGCCGGAGGCTGCTAAGAGCCGCTCACAAAACCGTCCTGGCGTGGTTGACCATGTCTTGCTCCCTCGCCCTTTGGGAAAGGGTTGGGGGTGAGGGCTAGCGGCGGTCAATACGCTACTTTTTCGTGCGAAAGCTGCAGCCCTCACCCCCGCCCTCTCCCAGAGGAGAGGGGTAAAACCAGAACCACTTTGCTGAGTTTTGTGCGCGGCTCCGATGACCCTACTTCGACAATGTGTCCGCCAATTCCCCTGCCAGCATGAAAAACTCCGGCGCGCGCTGCACCGAGACATGGGTGGCGCTCATGGCATAGGTGACGCGGGTCTTGACGCCGCGCGCCTGCAGGGCACGAACATAGGTTTCGCTGAACTGGGGCAAGGTGTTTTCGTCCTTGTTGCCGACCACCACGCGCACGAGGGTGTCCGGGCTGGTTTTGGAGGCTTCCGCCAGCGGTGAAAGGCTGCGGCTCCATGCGCCGGTCTTGCCCGCTGAACTGCCGCGCCACTGCCGCCACGCCGCAACATCGCAGGGGCAAGCGGCCAGCAGATAAGCATCAGCACTGCCTGGAAAGCGACTCGCCAGCAAGGCCGCCATGGCCGCGCCGCCCGAGTGGCCGGCCAGCAAGATCTTTTTGCCGGGGTTGAGGCTGCGCAGATTGCCGAGCGCGGCAGCGACGACTTCGACGTTCTGGGGCGTGTAGTCGTCATCCCCGGCGCCGGACTGGCCATCGGACACGCCCAGGTCGCTGCGGTAACCGGGCCGCTGCATGGCGATGGTGACAGCCTGGAGCTTTTCAGCCAGCATGGCGGCCGTGCCGCTGTCGGCTTTCAGTTCGGTGCGCCCGCCGTTGTCGCCATGCAGGAAGACGACCAGCACCTTGGGCGTGATGCGCGATGGCTGGCCGGGCGCCAGTGTGCGGATGACGAGGCAATGCCGGGCATCCCCTGCCCGCTCAATGCCGTCGGCGGGCTTTCCGTCGGGGCATTTGGCCGCTTGTGCAAACGCAGCCGTGCCCCCCAGCCCAAGCAGCAGGCCGGCAATCGCAAGACCAGCACGGCGCATCAGGCCCCGCGCAGCGCGGCTTTCAGCTGCTGGCCGATTTCGGGCTTGTCGGCAAACGGGTCGGTCGGGTTGCGCGCCTGCAGCACGTCTTCAAGCCGTGTCTGCACGGAGTTGATGGCTTTGGGGTGGCTGTAGATATAAAACTTGTTGTTGGCGATGGCGTCGAATACCAGCCTGGCCACGTCTTCTGCGGTGACCTTGCCGGAGCCCACGGCCTTGCCCGTCATCGCCTGTTGGATCAGCTGGCTCTTGGTGGGCTTTTCTGCGCCGAGTTCGGCCGGGCGGTTGCGGTGGCTCATGCCGATGCCGGTGGCCACAAAGAAGGGGCACAGCACCGAGGCGCCGATCTGGTCGGTCACCAGGCCCAGGTCCTGGTACAGGGTTTCGCTCAATGCCACCACGGCATGCTTGCTAACGTTGTACACGCCCATGTTGGGCGGGTTCAACAGCCCGGCCATGCTGGCGGTGTTGACGATGTGGCCTTGCCACGACGGGTCTTTGGCGGCGGCCTCCAGCATCATGGGCGTGAAGATGCGTACGCCGTGCACCACACCCATGACGTTGACGCCCATCACCCATTCCCAATCTTTCAGGCTGTTTTCCCAGATCAGGCCGCCCGCGCCCACGCCGGCGTTGTTGAAGACAAAGTGCGGCGCGCCAAAGCGCTCAAACACGGCCTTGCCCATGGCCTCCATCTGCGCGGCGCTTGAAACGTCGAGCTTGAAGGACAGCACTTGCGCACCGGCGGCCTTCATCTCTTCACTGGCTTTGTCCAGCGCGTCTTGCTGCACATCGACTAGCACCAGGTTCATGCCGAGTTTGGCGCCCAGGCGTGCGCATTCGAGGCCAAAACCGGAGCCCGCGCCGGTGAGAACAGCGGTTTTGCCTTTGAAGTCGGTGATCATGATTGGCTTTCCTTGAATTTCTGAATGGGGAAAATTTTCCCTTAGGCACCCTGCATGAGCTGTCGCTCAGGCAACTCGCAGCATTTCTATGTGCGGTATGCCGTCTTCGATATAGGGCTGGCCGTTTTTCACAAAGCCGTGCTGGTTGTAAAACTTCTCCAGCCGCGCCTGCGCGCCTATGCGTATGGGTTGCGCACCCCAGTGCCGCGCCAGGCTGGCGACGGCTTCTTTCATCAGTACATGGCCGATGCCGCCGCCGCGCGCCGACATGTGGGTGACAACGCGGCCAATGCTGGCCTCGGCAAATTTTTCGCCGGCGGCAAAGCAGCGCGCATAGGCCACCAGCCTGCCGCCCTCCACGCGGTTGATGCCCAGCAAATGCATGGCTTTCTGGTCCGCGCCGTCCATATCCTGGAAGGGGCAGGCCTGCTCGACCACAAACACTTCGCTGCGCAGTTGCAGCATTTCATACAGTTCCTGCGTGGTCAGCGCGCTAAAGGCAACGAAGCGCCAGTGGATGTCATGGATACGGGTCATGCAGGTGTGGCTGCTTTCAGTGCATAGCCGATGCGCGGGAAATGCACGTGCACGGTGCCGGCACGCGCATCGACGCGGCGCAGGGTGTAGTGCATGCGGGTGGCGGCAATCAGTTCGCCCTCGGTGGGCTCAGGGCCGAAGGCCTCGCTGGTGATCACCACCTGGCTGCCCAGCGGGATGCCGTGTTCGTCCTGGAACACATCGTCATGCAGCGCAGCGGGCATGGCTGCGCTGGCTTGCGCAATGGCCTCTGCCGCGCTGAATTTTTCAGAACTGCCATGGCCGATGGCTGCCATGCGGTCCATCCAGTCGAGTACGGCCGGTGTGAGGTTCAAAATGCCCGCCAGCACCGGCGTTTGCACCCGCGTGAACCACAGCGGGTGGTACATCGCAAAATCGGCGATGCAGGGCACCTCGCCCAGCAAAAAAGGCCGGTCGTCCAGCATGTCGGAGATGCGCCGCAGGTAGGACTTGTACGCCGCGGTGGCATCGGCGGAACGGATGCGCGGCATGCCGAAGCTCATGGCTTTGCGGTCTTCGCCAAAAGCACGTGCGGCCTCGGGTGGCGCTTTCTCAAAGATCTGCGCAACGCCCTTGGGCTGGGTGTTGTAGGCCATGGAGGTCCAGAACAGGGTGTTGTCGGCCCAGTGCGCCAGAGTGCGCGCCATGCCTTTGCTGGGCTCCGGGTACACCGATGGTTCGGGTTGCAAATGCTCGAGCACGTCACTGATCAGGGCGGTGTCGCAGTAAATGTCGGCGCCTATCTGCAGGATGGGTGTCTTGCGGTAGCCGCCCGTCAGCGCCACCACATCCGGCTTGGGCATGATCATCGGGATGATGACGGACTTCCAGGGCAGCTTCTTGTAGCCCAGCATCAGGCGCGTCTTTTCAGCAAAAGGCGACGTGGGGTAATGGTGAAGAATCAGTTCTGACATGCGTGTCTCCGTTGTGTGGCAATGCAGCCGGCTTATCGCGGCATGGCTCTGGTGATGATGGTGTCGAAATCGGCGCCTGCGCCCAGTGTGCCGAAAGACTGGCCCCAGTTGCCTGCAAGGCGTGAATCGCAAAAAGCGCTGAAGACGGCTGCGGGCGCTGTCTGCAGCAGCAGCGCGGCCTGCACCGCCAGCGCCACATCTTGCGCCAGGCGGCGCGCTTCGACTTCGGTCGCCATGTCTTCGATGCGCGTGGGCAAGGCGGCCGCCAGCCGATCCAGCGCCGGGTGTGCGCCTTTGGCGGCGGCAAGCTCCTGGGCCAGCGCGGCCACGGCGTCGGCTTTGCGCAAAGCGCGCAGCAAGTCCAGCGCCATGATGTTGCCTGCGCCTTCCCAGATCGAGTTGAGCGGCATTTCGCGGTAGACGCGGGCCATGACGCCTTCGCCGCCCTCCTCGACATAGCCGTTGCCGCCCAGGCATTCCATGGCCTCTTGCGCGAAATGGCTGCCGCGTTTGCAGATCCAGAATTTGGCGACGGGCGTGAGCAGGCGTGCCATGGCGGCTTCGTGCGCGTCGCCGGGGCGGTCGAAAGCACGTGCCAGGCGAATTGCCAGCGCTGTGGCGGCTTCGGATTCAAGTGCGAGGTCGGCCAACACATTGCGCATCAACGGCTGGTCTATCAGCAGCTTGCCGAAGGCCTTGCGTTGCGAGGTGTGGTTCATCGCCAGCGCCAAAGCCTGGCGCATCAGGCCGCTGGTGCCCAGCGCGCAGTCCAGCCGCGTCATGGTGCCCATCTCGAGGATTTGCGGAATGCCGCGCCCTTCGTCGCCGACCAGCCAGGCCTGGGCGTCGTCAAACTCCACTTCGGAGCTGGCGTTGGCCTTGTTGCCCAGCTTGTCTTTGAGGCGCTGGATGCGGATGGCGTTGAGGCTGCCGTCGGGCAGCACGCGCGGCAGGAAGAAGCATGAAAGACCGCTCTTCGTCTGCGCCAGCACCAAAAAGGCATCGCACATGGGCGCCGAAAAAAACCATTTGTGGCCGGTGATGGCATAGCGCTCACCCCAGCCGTCGCGCCCGGCGGGCTCGGCCCGTGTGGTGTTGGCCCGCACATCCGAGCCGCCCTGCTTTTCCGTCATGCCCATGCCCATGGTCAGGCCGGCCTTGGCCTGCCAGGGCTTGAGTTCAGGATCGTAGGAGCGGCTAACGAGCTTGGGGCCCCAGTCGGCGTAGATGGCGGTGTTGCCGCGCAATGCGGGTGTCGCCGCGTAGGTCATCGAGATGGGGCACAGGGTTGAAGGCTCGAGTTCGGTGAAGAGCATGAAGCCTGCGGCGCGCGCTACATGCGGGGAGCCCTCACCCCTGCCCTCTCCCAGAGGGAGAGGGAGTGAATTCGAGGAATTTGTCCCATTCTCCGGCTGCGCCAGGTCTGCGGAGGCTGCTTCCCCTCTTGTCCCCTCTCCCCCTGGGAGAGGGTTAGGGTGAGGGCTCCCCCACGGCGTGCCGTGCAGGCCCGCGCCCGTCGCCAGCCTCATCAGCGCGTGGTAGCTCGGGTGAAACTCCACCTGGTCCACACGCCGGCCGAAGCGGTCGTGGCTGTGCAGCACCGGTCCGTGCACATTCGCCAGGCGTGCATGCGTCTGCATGGCTGAGCTGCCCAGCGCTACGCCCAGCTGGCTCAGCTGCGCCGTATCCAGCGCCGGAGCGTTGAACTTCAGCGCGTCGCGCAGCGGCCGGTTGGTGTCAAACAGGTTGTAGTCCGACAGCGCGGCTGGCTGGTTGAAGACTTCATGGGTGGAGTTCATGGCCATCTCCTTTCCACGGCTAGCGAGCGGTTACCAGGCTAGGCCGACGGAGCGCAGGAACCGGAACGTACTTCAGGTACGTGAGGATTCCGAGCACCGCCCAACGACGCATGGTGACCGCGCAGTAGCCGCATCAAATCAGTTTCACCAATTGCTTGCCGAAGTTCTTTCCCTTGAGCAAACCGAGGAAAGCCTCGGGCGTCGCTTCAATGCCCTGCGCCACGCTTTCACGCGGGCGCAGCTTGCCGGTGCCCACCAGCGTGCCGAGCTCTTTGAGTGCTTCGGGCCAGACTTCCATGTGCTCGCTCACGATAAAGCCCTGCACCTTGAGCCGATTGGTCAGCAATAGCGCCGGATAAGCCAGCGGCATGGGCTTGCCGTCGTAGCCGGCGATCATGCCGCACAGCGCGATGCGGCCGAAGGCGTTCATGCGCAGCAGCACGGCGTCCAGCACCATGCCGCCGACGTTTTCAAAATAGCCGTCAATGCCGTCCGGGCAGGCGTCCTTGAGTGCTTTGGACAGCGAAGCGGCGTCGGCATGCAGCTTGTAGTCGATGCAGGCGTCAAAGCCGAGCTCTTCGACCGCATATTTGCATTTGTCAGGGCCACCGGCGATGCCGACGGTGCGGCAGCCGCGCGCCTTGGACAGCGCGGCAAAAGCGCTGCCTACCGCGCCGGTAGCCGCACTGACGACCATGGTCTGGCCGGCTTTCGGCTCGATGATTTTGACGAGGCCATACCAGGCGGTGACGCCGGGCATGCCGACCGCGCCCAGGTAGTGCGACAGCGGCACATGGGTGGTATCGACCTTGCGCAGCGCGCCCGGCTGGTCGGCGTTGACCACGCTGTATTGCTGCCAGCCGCCCATGCCCACGACTTTGTCGCCGGGCTGGAACTTGGGCGAGCGGCTTTCCACCACTTCGCCTGCCGTGCCGCCTTGCATCACCTGGCCCAGCGGCTGGGGTGCGGCGTAGCTTTTGGCGTCATTCATGCGGCCGCGCATGTAGGGGTCCAGGCTCAGGAAATGGTGGCGCACCAGTACCTGGCCGTCTTGCAGGGGCGGCGTGTCGCTGGAGGCCAGCATGAAGTTGCTGGCGACGGCCTCGCCGGTGGGGCGGTTGTCGAGAAGGATTTGCTGGTTGACGGGCATGAAAGTCTCCTGTGATGTTGTGATGGGCCCGCAGTATTTGCGGGTTTTCGTTACTTTTTCGTTACCTATTTGGATCGCTAACAATCAGTACGCCGCCTGGGAGGCTGCACATTTTTTTGGAAAATGTCAGTCCGTCGAGATCGGGCCATCCGGGGCGTGGGGCGCATTGGCGCTCTCGGGCCCGGTAGGCAGCCGCTTGACGTACTTGAAGGTCCCGGTCGAATGCGCGCAGGCATTACCCAGGACATCGTAAAGCGTCGCCTCGGTAAACGCCATGGTTTTGGTGCGGTGCATCAGCCGGCCCTTGGCCGTCAGCCGGCTGCCGTCGCCCGGCGCCGGCCGCATAAAGCTGGTCTTCATCTCGATGGTGACCACACCCATGTCTTTTTGCACGCTGCGCGCGGCGGTGGCCATGGTCACGTCCAGCAGCGTCATGATGGCGCCGCCGTGTGTCACGGCGAAGGAGTTGAGGTGTTCAGGCTTGGGCGCGTAGCCAATGGCCGATGCGCCGCCTTCGAACAGCTCGAGTTCAAAACCCAGGTGATTGACGAAAGGGATGTCGGCGCCGAAGTTCATATGCATATCTCCTGCGGACTAAGCGCAGTAAGAAAAGCAACAAGCTGCCGGCCTACCTCTTCACAAGCCGGGGCCGCGGAACCGGCTCTGCCGGGCCGCAGGCGCAGCGCCCCCTCGGGGGGCAGAGAGCTACGCGCAGCGAGCGAGCGTGGGGGCTCCATGTCTAACCGCCAGTAACGACGGAGACGCCGCCATCGACAGCCAGCCACTGCCCCGTGATGTGCTTGCCGGCGTCCGACGCGTACAGCACGCACAGGCCCTTCAAGTCCTCGTCGTCGCCCAGGCGGCCCAGCGGCGCGTGCGAAGCGAGTTTTTCCTCGCCCAGCGCTTTCAGCGTGCCCACAGTCATCTTGCTCGGGAAAAAGCCCGGGCAGATCGCGTTGACGGTGATGTTGTACTTGCCCCATTCGCAGCCCAGCGCACGGGTGAAGTTGACGACGGCCCCTTTGGAGGTGTTGTAGGCCACGGTGGTCATCTCGCGCGGGTTGCCGCCCAGGCCGGCGATGGACGCCACGTTGATGATGCGGCCGGACTTGCGGGCAATCATGCTGTGCTTGGCGATGTGCTGGCTGAGTATGAAGTAGCCGCGGATGTTGAGGTTCATGACCTTGTCCCAGGCTTCGACCGGGTGGTCTTCGGCGGGCGCGCCCCAGGCGGCGCCGGCGTTGTTGACCAGGATGTCGACATGGCCCAGGCGCTTGATGGCTTCGTCGGCCAGCGCGCGGATGTTTTCTTCTTTCGAGCAGTCGGCGGCGATCCAGTCGACGTCGATGCCCGCCGCTTTCAGCTCGGCGGCGGACTCGACCAGGTCTTCAGCCTTGCGCGAGCTCAGGATGACCTTGGCGCCGGCTTCACCCAGCGCCTGGGCCAGTTGCAGGCCCAGGCCGCGCGAGCCGCCTGTGACAAGTGCGGTTTTGCCTTTGAGGTCAAACAGTTGCTGGATGGTGCGGGTCATGAAGGGTCTCCTGGGATGTTGTCATCGGCTTCGCCGTGATGACGGTGAATGGCTGGCGGGATGATGGGTTGTGGATAAAAATTCGGTTTTTGGGGCAGCCACTGATGCACGGCTTTTTCACATGCGGGCCACATCGCCATATTGGCACAACATGGCGCCGGTTTGCAGCGTGGCTGTCGTGGCGGCGACTACGGAATCCGGGATTGGTCAGGGCCCGACGTTGATACGGGAACGCACGTAAATCAGCACGAAGCCAATCGCCGCGACGATACCGCCGACGACGACCAGGGACCAGCCGATAGCGTCGTCAAGGCGCTGGACCGACAGGCCTAGCACCAGCGTCAACAGCCCGCCGTAGATCAGGATCCAGATCAGGGCCTGCAGGCGGGCTACCGACTTGTTGGACACCGGCTCGGCGGACGGTTTGAAAAATGACATTAAAAGGCCTCCTCAGGCAGATCGGCGCAGGTCTGGTCGCGGGTTTCAACCACCTGGAGCCAGGCGTCGATCTTGGGTAACTCATAGTGATAAAAATAGCGTGTAGCCCCCATTCTGCCTGCGTGAGCAGCTCCTGAATTCATAGCAAGCTGCGGCTGCGAGAGACTGGCGAGCGCCACGTCCAGCCAGATCCACGCCAGCACGGTGTGGCCAAAGGCCTGCATGTAGGGTACCGCATTGGCCAGCGCCTCGCCGGGCTCGCCTTTGGCCCAGGCCGCCTTGGTGGCGCTGCCAACATGCTGCAGCGCCTTACCCAGCGCATTGGCATGCACGGCCAGCTCCGGCTGCTGGATGGCTTTTTCAATCGTGGCGTTGATGCGCGCGGCCAGCAGCTGCAACCCCCTGCCCCCTTCCATCAGCACCTTGCGGCCCAGCAGGTCCATGGCCTGAATGCCGTGGGTGCCCTCATGGATCATGTTCAGCCGGTTGTCGCGCCAGTACTGCTCGACCGGAAAGTCACGCGTGTAGCCGTAGCCGCCGTGCACCTGGATGGCCAGGGAGTTGGCCTCCAGGCACCATTCGCTGGGCCAGCTCTTGGCAATCGGCGTCAGCACCTCGAGCAGCAGGCGCGCATCGTCGGCGGCCTGCGCGTCGGCGGTGTGGTGCTCATCCACCAAGCGCGCGCAATACAGCTCCAGCGCCAGCGCGCCTTCGCAATACGATTTTTGCGCCAGCAGCATGCGCTTGACGTCGGCGTGTTCGATGATGCGGATCTGCGGCTGGGCCGCGTCCTTGCCACCCACGCCGACGGGTCTTCCCTGCGGCCGGTTTTTGGCGTAATCCAGGCTGGCGTAGTAGCCCGCCATGCCCAGCATGGTGGCGGCGGTGCCCACACCAATGCGCGCCTCGTTCATCATATGGAACATGCAGCGCAGGCCTTCATGTGGCTTGCCGACCAGGTAGCCTACGGCGCCGGGCTGGCCGTCGACCGGGTATTTGCCTTCGCCGAAATTGAGCAAGGTATTGGTGGTGCCGCGCCAGCCAAGCTTGTGGTTGAGGCCCGCCAGCGCCACATCGTTGCGCACACCGGTGAGTTCCCCCTTCGTGTCGACCATTTTCTTCGGCACGATAAACAGCGAAATGCCGCGCGTGCCGGCGATCAGCTTGCCGTCCGGCCCCGGAATCTTGGCCAGCACCAGGTGAATGATGTTGTCAGTCAGCTCGTGTTCGCCGGCCGAGATCCACATCTTGTTGCCCTTGAGGCGGTAGCGCGGGCCCAGCGGGTCGGCATCAAAGCCCTCGCCGTCCGGCACGGCGCGTGTCGTCACGTCGCTCAGCGACGAGCCGGCCTGCGGCTCCGACAAGCACATGGTGCCGGAGAAGCGTCCTGAGAATTCGTTCTTGGCAAAGACTTCTTTCTGCAGATCGGTGCCATGCACCATCAGCAGGTTGGCATTGCCGGTGGTCAGCAGGCCTGAGCCAATGCTGACGGAGGCCATGGCAAAGAATGCATTCGCCGCAGCCTCCACGGTGTAAGGCAGCTGCATGCCGCCGACCTCATAGTCTTGCGCGGCGCTGAGCATGCCCGAGGCTGCATAGGCCCTTTGCGCATCATGCGTGGCCTGCGGCAGGATGACTTTTTCGCCGTCGAAATGCGGCTCCTGCATATCGACGGTGCGGTTGAACGGCGCGTATTTCTCTCGCGCAATGCGTTCGCAGGTATCGAACACCGCGTCAAAGGTTTCGCGGGAATGGTCGGCGAAGCGTTCGCGCTGGTTCAATGATTCAGCGCCCAGCCATTGATAGAGCAGGAAGTCGAGCGTTGGCCTGAGGCTCATGACGGCCTCCCCGAAACGGCGGGCGTCAAGGCAGGAAACACCTGCCCTTTCTGAAGGAGCAGGGTTTCATTCATGGTGTTGCCTGTTTAGAGGACTTCGAAAATGCCGGCCGCGCCCATGCCGCCGCCGATGCACATGGTCACGCAGACACGCTTGGCGCCGCGGCGTTTGCCTTCGATCAGGGCGTGGCCTGTCAGGCGCTGGCCGGTCACGCCGTAGGGGTGGCCGACGGCGATGGCGCCGCCGTTGACGTTGAGCTTGTCCATCGGGATGCCCAGCTTGTCGGCGCAGTACAGCACCTGCACGGCAAAAGCTTCGTTGAGTTCCCACAGGTCGATGTCGCTGATCTTCAGGCCCAGCTTGGCCAGTACCTTGGGGATCGCAAAGACGGGGCCTATGCCCATTTCGTCAGGCTCGCAACCCGCCACCGCAAAACCGAGGAAGCGTCCGAGTGGTTTGAGGCCCTTCTTTTCCGCCACGGTTTCATTCATGATGACCACGGCGCCCCCGCCGTCGGAGAACTGGCTGGCATTGCCGGCCGCGATCACGCCGCCGGGGATGGCCGGCTTGATGCCGCTGATGCCTTCTTTGGTCGTGCCTTCGCGGATGCCTTCGTCCTTGCTGACGGTGACCTGCTTGGTGCTCAGGCCCATGACCTTGTCGGCCACGCCGGCCGTCACGGTGATGGGGGCGATCTCGGCTTCAAAGAGGCCTGCGGCCAGCGCGGCCGTTGCCTTTTGCTGGCTCAACGCGCCGTACTCGTCCATGCGGTCGCGCGAGATGTTGTAGCGCTTGGCGACCTGTTCGGCCGTCTGCAGCATGTTCCAGTAGATCTCGGGCTTGTTCTTGGCCAGCCACGTATCAGCCAGCATGTGTGTGTTCATCTCTTGCTGTACGCAGGAAATGCTTTCGACACCACCAGCGACATAGATGTCGGCTTCGCCGGCGATCACGCGCTGGGCTGCGGTGGCGATGGTCTGCAGGCCGGACGAGCAAAAGCGGTTGATGGTCATGCCCGACACGGTGACCGGGCAACCGGCGCGCAGTGCGATCTGGCGGGCAATGTTGGCGCCGGTTGCGCCTTCGGGCGTGGCGCAGCCCATGATGACGTCATCGACCTCGGCGGCTTCGATGCCGGCGCGCTTGATGGCGTGCTCGACCGCGTGGCCGCCCAGGGTGGCGCCGTGTGTCATGTTGAAAGAGCCCTTCCAGCTTTTGGCCAGGGGGGTGCGTGCGGTAGAAACGATTACTGCTGAGGACATGGAAATCTCCGGAATCTGGGACGTTGATCTGTTCGGTCTGTTCGGTCTGCGCGGTTCAGGTCGACTGGTTGAAAGTCTTGCCTTCGGCCGCGAGCTTGGCCAGCAGGGGCGCGGGCTTCCAGAATTTGGCGTCGTCCAGCGGGTTCTGGGCAAAGCGGTTCATGCTCTGCACCACGTTGAACAGGCCGACCTGGTCGGCGTACAGCATGGGGCCGCCGCGGTAGACAGGGAAGCCGTAGCCCATGATGTAGACCATGTCGATGTCGCTGGCCTTGGAGGCAATGCCCTCTTCCAGGATGTGTGCGGCTTCATTGACCAGCGAGTACACCAGGCGCTGCACGATTTCTTCGTCAGAGATTTTGCGTGGGGTGATGCCCAGGGTCTTGCGGTGGTCTTCAATCATCTTGACGACTTCGGCGTTCGGGATCGCGTCGCGCTTGCCGGGCACGTAGTCGTACCAGCCGGCGCCGGTCTTCTGGCCGAAGCGGCCTTTTTCGCAGAGCAGGTCAGCCGTCTTGCTGTACTTCATGTCGGGCTTTTCGGTGTAGCGGCGCTTGCGGATCGCCCAGCCGATGTCGTTGCCGGCCAGGTCGCCCATGCGGAACGGGCCCATGGCAAAGCCGAATTTTTCGATCGCCTTGTCGACCTGCTCAGGCGTGCAGCCTTCGTCGAGCAGGAAACCGCCCTGGCGGCCATACTGCTCGATCATGCGGTTGCCGATAAAGCCGTCGCAGACGCCGGAGACCACGGCCGTCTTCTTGATCTTCTTGCCCATCGCCATCACGGTGGCGAGCACGTCCTTGCCGGTCTTGGCGCCGCGCACCACTTCCAGCAGCTTCATCACATTGGCAGGGCTGAAAAAATGCAGGCCGACCACGTCTTGCGGACGCTTGGTGAAGTCGGCGATCTTGTTGACGTCCAGCGTCGAGGTGTTGGAGGCCAGAATGGCGCCGGGCTTCATCACGCGGTCCAGTTCTTTGAAGACCTTTTCCTTGACGCCCATCTCTTCAAACACGGCCTCAATCACCAGGTCGGCGTCTTTGAGATCGTCGTAGCTCAGTGTGGTGCTGAGCAGGTCCATGCGCTGCCCGTATTTGTCTTCCTTGAGCTTGCCCTTCTTGACCTGCGCTTCGTAGTTCTTCTTGATGATGCCGATGCCCTTGTCGAGCGCTTCCTGCTTCATCTCGAGAATCTTGACGGGAATGCCGGCGTTCAGGAAGTTCATCGCGATGCCGCCGCCCATGGTGCCGGCGCCGATGACGGCCACCGACTTGATCTCGCGCTTGGGCGTGTCTTCCGGCACGTCAGGAATCTTGGAGGCGGCGCGCTCGGCCATGAAGATATGGCGCAGTGCGCGGCTTTCAGGCGTCCACATCAGGTTGATGAAGAGCTCGCGCTCAAACGCCAGGCCGTCTTCAAACTTCTTCTTGGTGGCGGCTTCCACGGCGTCAACGCATTTGAGCGGCGCGGGGAAATTTTTGGCCATGCCCTTGACCATGTTGCGGGCAAACTTGAAGTAAGCGTCGCCGTTGGGGTGTTTGGCGCGCAGGTCGCGCACCAGCGGCAGCGGCCGGGTGTCGGAGATCGACTGCGCAAACGCCAGGGCTTCCTGGGCCAGCGATTCAGGCGAGGCGGCGAGCTTGTCGAACAGCTTCTGGCCGGGGATCTGTGCGAGCAGCTCGCTCTTGACGGGTTCACCGCTCACGATCATGTTCAGGGAAGGCTCTACGCCCAGTACGCGCGGCAGGCGCTGCGTGCCGCCGGCGCCGGGCAGCAGGCCCAGCTTGACTTCAGGCAAGGCCACGTTGGTGCCGGGGGCGGCGATGCGGTAGTGGCAGCCCAGCGCCAGTTCCAGGCCGCCGCCCATGCAGACGGAATGGATCGCGGCAACGATGGGTTTGCCGGAGTTCTCGACGGCACGGATCACGCTGAGCAGGTTCGGCTCGGACAGCGCTTTGGGCGTGCCGAACTCCTTGATGTCGGCCCCGCCCGAAAACGCCTTGCCGGCGCCGGTGATCACGATGGCCTTGACGGCCGCATCGTCATTGGCTTTCTGGATGTTGTCGGTCAGGCTCAGGCGCGTGGCATGGCCCAGGCCGTTGACGGGTGGGTTGCTCAGTGTGATGACTGCGACGGGGCCGTGAACTTCGTAAAGGGTGGTCATTGCGATGCTTCTTTCCTTGATGGGAGTTTCAGTTTTCAGTTGTCTCGGCTGGGGTTGCTGCGCCGCAGGCCCTTCGGCCGTCAAAAAAGTACGACCGTTCTTTTTCCATTGTAGGGGGCGTTTGTGACGGCACAAGTCCCCCGATGGACTGTTCAGTCTATTTTTGTCCCTGCGGTGACAGGCTCAGGGCAAACAAACCGTTTTTTACACCTCGAGCCACTCTTTGCGGATGTAGGCGTCGGCGCGCAGGCTGTCTGGCGTGCCGTCAAACACGATGCTGCCGTGGCCCATGACCAGCGCGCGGTCGGAAATCGCCATGGCAATCGTCAGTTTCTGCTCG
>JAJKJM010000051.1 GCA_021153985.1 Polaromonas sp. | reverse complement strand
TGCTCAGCGAAGTCGCCGCCTTGCCCGCCTTGCCCGGCGTGTACCGCTACTTCGATGCGGAAGGTGGTGTGCTCTACGTCGGCAAGGCGCGCAACCTGAAGAAGCGGGTCTCCAACTACTTCCAGAAGAACCATGGCGGCACGCGCATCGGCCACATGGTGACCAAGATCGTCCGCATGGAAACCACGGTGGTGCGCTCGGAGGCCGAAGCGCTGCTGCTGGAAAACAACCTGATCAAGACACTCAACCCGAAGTACAACATCCTGTTTCGGGACGACAAGAGCTACCCCTACCTCAAGCTGACAGGCGCGCGTGCACCTGAGGAAGGCGCGGCGCCGGCCGCGGCGGTGTTTCCGCGCATTGCCTATTACCGCGGCGCGGTTGAGAAAAAACACCGTTACTTCGGGCCTTACCCCAGTGCCTGGGCGGTGAAAGACACCATCTTGCTGTTGCAAAAGGTGTTCAGGCTGCGCACCTGCGAAGACACGGTGTTCAACAACCGGACCCGGCCTTGCCTGCTGTACCAGATCAAGCGCTGCTCCGCGCCCTGCGTGGGCCATGTGTCGCCCGAACAGTACGCGCTGGACACCGCCAACGCCGAACGCTTTCTGCAAGGCCAGGCCCAGGACATCCTGACCGAGCTGGAGAAAAAAATGCTGGTGCATGCCGACAAGCTGGAGTTCGAGCAGGCTGCGGAATTGCGCAACCAGATGTCGGCGCTGTCCAAGGTGTTGCACCAGCAGTCGATGGAAATCGGCGGTGACAAGGATGTCGATATCCTGGCGGTCAAAGTGCAGGGCGGCAAGGCCTGCGTCAACCTGGCCATGGTGCGCGGTGGCCGCCATCTGGGGGACAGGGCTTACTTTCCGAGCCATGTGGAAAACGCGACCGACGTCGCGGCGCTGGACGCCGAGATGGATGCGGATGCGAAGCAGGCAGCGCAGGGCGAAACGGGTGGTGAAGGCGCTGCGGTGGCGCCCGTGCCCGCACCCGCCGGCAAGTCGCTTGAGGCTCTCGTGCTGGAAGCCTTTATTGCGCAGCATTACATCGACGTACCCGTTCCTCCCACTCTGGTGTGCAGCGAGCAGGTCGACAAGGAACTGATCGAAGCACTGAGCGCGCAGACCGGCACCAAGGTCACGGCCATCCACCAGCCGCGCGAGCAGCGCCGCATCTGGCTGGAGATGGCGCAGAAAAACGCCGCCCTGCAGTTGGCCCGGCTGCTGGCTGAACAGGGCTCGCAACAGGCGCGCACGCGCGCGCTGGCTGAGGCGCTGGATTTGCCGCTCGATAACCTGGACACCTTGCGCATCGAATGTTTTGACATCTCGCACACGGCGGGGGAGTCGACGCAGGCCTCTTGCGTAGTGTTCCAGGAGCACAAGATGGTCAACAGCGAATACCGCCGCTACAACATTGAAGGCATTACGCCGGGCGACGACTACGCCGCCATGCGCCAGGTGCTGACGCGCCGTTACACCCGCCTGGCCGAAGCGGCGCGCAACGGCGAGGCCAAGCTGCCCGACCTGGTGCTGGTCGACGGCGGCAAGGGGCAGGTGTCGATGGCGCGCGAGGTGTTCGAGGAGTTGGGGTTGGACTTGGGGCTGATTGCCGGCGTTGAAAAAGGCGAAGGCCGCAAGGTCGGCCTGGAAGAGCTGGTGTTTGCCGATGGGCGCGACAAGGTCTATTTGGGCCGGGATTCGGCTGCGCTGATGCTGATTGCGCAGATCCGCGACGAGGCCCACCGCTTCGCCATCACCGGCATGCGGGCCAAGCGGGCCAAGGTGAGGGTGGGCGGCAGCAAGCTGGAAGATATCGCAGGCATAGGCCCCAAGCGCCGTGCGAGCCTGCTGCAACGCTTTGGCGGCATCCGCGGCATCGCTTCAGCCAGCGCCGAAGACATCGCCACGGTGGACGGAATCTCGAAGGACCTGGCCGAGGAAATCTACCGCGCCCTGCACTGATCGCTTTGCCACGCCGCCACGCTGCCACACTGCCGCGCTTAACTGAGTGGGCAGACGTATTTGAGCAACGGAAGCTCCTCTTTTGGTGCGCTTTAATCCGCCGGCCGGCAGGCATGGTGCGGCTCATGCCAAAATCGGGCCATGTTTTTGACCATCCCCACGCTGATGACCTGGACCCGCATTGTTGCGATTCCGCTGATCGTGGGGGTGTTCTACCTGAATATGGCCCCGGCAGAGCGCAACCTGATTGCGACCGTGATGTTCGTCGTCTTCGCTGCGACCGACTGGCTGGACGGCTTTCTGGCGCGCAAGCTCAACCAGACATCTTCGTTCGGCGCCTTCCTTGATCCGGTGGCTGACAAGTTTCTCGTTTGCGCTTCCCTGCTGGTGCTGGTCCATCTGCAGCGGGCCGACGTGTTTGTCGCGCTCATCATCATCGGCCGTGAAATCGCCATCTCTGCATTGCGCGAATGGATGGCTCTGATTGGCGCCACCAAGAGCGTCGCTGTGCACATGATCGGCAAGGTCAAAACCACCGTCCAGATGGTGGCCATACCCTTCCTGCTGTTTGACGGCACGCTGTTCGGCATGATCAACACACATGTATGGGGCACCTGGCTGATCTGGATCTCGGCAATTCTCACGGTTTGGTCGATGATTTATTACCTGCAAAAAGCCATCCCCGAAATCCGGGCGCGCGCCAAATAGCCCCGCCTTTTTAAAGCCCAGTCTTGAGTTCTCCATCTTCTCCCGGTGCGCTGATCCGGGCCATGCCCGCCGTGTTCGTTGTGATCTGGAGCACCGGTTTCATCGTTGCCAAGTACGGCCTGCCTTACGCGCCGCCGCTGACCTTCCTGGCCATCCGCTATTTCCTGTCCATCGTTTGCTTCCTGGTCTGGATAGTGCTCGCCCGCGCTGCCTGGCCGCAAAGCCGCCAGCAATGGCTGCACTTGGCCGTGACGGGCGTGTTGATGCATGCAGCTTACCTTGGCGGCGTCTGGGTGGCCGTCAAATCCGGCATGGGGTCGGGCCTGACGGCGCTTGTCGTGGGCCTGCAACCTGTGCTTACCGCGCTGTGGGTGTCGTGGATAGCGAAAGGCGGCGGCGGGGAGAGCAGGGTCAGCAAGCGCCAATGGGCCGGGCTGGCGCTGGGCCTGGGCGGCCTGCTGCTGGTGGTGTCGCGCAAATTCGGCACGGGCACGGAGGTGACGGCGTTGACACTGGCTTGCACCGTATTTGCACTCATCAGCATCACCGCCGGAACGCTTTATCAAAAGCGGTTCATGAAACCCACCGACGTGCGCACGGCCAATGTCATCCAGCTGGCGGCAGCCTTTGTGGTGACGCTGCCGCTGGCGCTGTTCGAAACCGAAGTAATCACCTGGAATGTCCATTCCATCGGCGCCATGGCGTGGTCGGTGCTGGCGCTTACGCTGGGGGGGAGCTCACTGCTGTACCTGCTGATCCAGCGCGGTGCAGCGACCGCCGTGACCAGCCTGCTCTACCTGGTGCCACCCACGACGGCGCTGATGGCATGGGCGCTGTTTGATGAACCCATCACCGTGACCACGGTGGTCGGCACGGCTCTCACGGCGCTGGGCGTGAGCCTCGTGGTAAGGCCCGCGAAGCCGCAGGCCGCGTAGTTTTCCACGGCGCACTCTGGAACTGGGCCACCAGGTAGTCGATCAGCAGACGAATCCGCCTGGGTTGGTCGGCACGGTAGGGAGCCAGCCAGTGGATGTCGGCGTCGGGCATTGAATAGGCCGGCAACACACGTACCAGTTCACCAGAAGCCAGCTGGGGTGCGATATCCCACAGGCTGCGCAGCATGATGCCGCGGCCTTCCATGCACCAGTCGCGCACCAGCTCACCCGAGTTGCTGGACAGCGGGCCGTGAACCCGCACGCGCGCCGGCGCCTTGTCGCGCTCCTTGTGCAAGGGCCAGACGTCAAAGCGCCGGCCCGCGCTGTTGCCGTTTTCACGCACGATCAGGCAGTCGTGGTCTTGCAGTGCTTCCAGGCTGGCCGGCGCGCCGTGCTGCTTGATGTAGCGGGGCGAGGCCACGAGGACGCGCTGATTGCGTGCCAGGCGGCGTGACACCCATTGCGCCGCTTGCCTGCCCTCGACCGACCAGAGCCAGATAGCGCCGTCAAACCCTTCAAGAGCCAGGTCGGGCAACTGCTCGGTGAGTTGCAGCTGGATTTCGATGCGCGGGTAGCGCTCCTGAAAGCTGGCCAGTGCCGGCCCCAGCCACAAACGCCCAAACCCGAAGGTGGCAACCAGGCGAATCAGTCCCGTCGGTTCTGCCTTGCGCTCCTGCAGTTCCGATTCGAGCGCGGTGAAGCCCTGCAGCAGGACCTGCGCACGTTCGCATACGGTCTCTCCTTCTGCGGTGGGGCTGACGCGCCGCGTTGTCCGCTGAAAGAGGCGTTGCCCCAATCTGGCCTCCAGGGCCGCGAGCCGTTTGGTCACGACCGGCGGCGCGACGTCTAGGGCAAGCGCGGCAGCGCTCAGGCTGCCACCGTCGCGAACCGCCAAAACAAGTTCAAGGTCGCTGCGTTCCATTAATGCTTTAAAAGAAATAATTGATTGCCGGATTATTGCTTGAATCAAAGCGGTATCTTCTACAGAATTGGCACCATGGTCAACGGCACCCTGATCAAAGGCGCATGGCGGCAGCGGGCTAGGCCGGTGCTTCAAAAAATCAAAGGCGATTGATGTTCGAAGAATTTTCATCACGCGACGTAGACGGCCCGGCAGGCAAGCTGCGTACCTTGCAAGCCGGCAGCGGTGCGCCCTTGCTGTTGCTGCACGGCCATCCGCAGAGCCATGTGATGTGGCACGCGGTGGCCGCCGATCTCGCCAAGGTCTTTACCGTGGTCATGATGGATTTGCGCGGTTACGGAGATTCAGTCAGAGCTGCCAGCGACGTGGAGCATCAGACCTATTCCAAACGTGCCATGGCGCAGGACGCCATCACCGTGATGAAGGCCTGTGGATTCGACCGCTTTCAGGTGTTGGCCCATGACCGCGGCGCGCGGGTGGCGCATCGCCTGGCACTCGATCATCCGGCTGCCGTGGAGCGTCTCATGCTGCTGGACATCGCCCCGACTCTGGCCATGTACGACAACACCTCGGATGCATTTGCGCGCGCGTACTGGCACTGGTTCTTTTTGATCCAGCCACCGCCGCTGCCCGAAGCATTGATCGAATCCGACCCGGTGCGTTACGTGCGCAGCGTGATGGGCAAGCGCCATGCGGGCCTTGCAGCTTTCACGCCGGCCGCTCTGGCCGAGTACGAGCGCTGCGCCCAAATTCCGGGCACCGCCCATAGCATTTGCGAAGACTACCGGGCCTCAGCCACCCTTGACCTCGCGCACGACCGCGCGGATGTCGCGGCCGGCTTGCGGCTGACGCAGCCGCTGCGGGTGTTGTGGGGCGAGCATGGCGCGGTAGGCCAGTGTTTTGACGTGCTGGATCTCTGGCGGGACCGTGCGACGGATGTTTCGGGCCGGAGCTTGCCTTGCGGCCACTACATCGCGGAAGAAGCGCCTGCGCTGTTGCTGGCGGAAGCAATGGATTTTTTCAGATGCTGAACTCGAACCATAAATCAACGTCCGTCAAGCGGCCAAATTGAAACCAGGCCAATCGAACCAAGTCAGCCAAACCAATTCAACCAAACCAATTCAACCCAATCTCAAGGACCATCATGAGCAAAAACACCGGAAAAAAACGCATTGCAGTCATCGCGGGCGATGGCATCGGCAAGGAGGTCATGCCCGAGGGCGTGCGCGTGCTGGAAGCCGCGGCCTCTAAATACAACATTGATCTTCAGTTTGATCACTTCGATTTTTCAAGCTGGGACTATTTTGAAAAGCACGGCAAGATGATGCCGGACAACTGGAAAGACCAGATCGGCGGTCATGACGCGATCTACTTTGGCGCGGTGGGATGGCCCGAAAAAATTGCCGACCATGTGTCGCTGTGGGGTTCGCTGCTGCTGTTCAGGCGCGAGTTCGACCAATACATCAATTTGCGGCCGGCACGGTTGATGCCCGGCATCATCGCACCGGTGGTCAGGCGTGACGGCAGCGCGCGGCAACCTGGCGAAATAGATTTTTACATCGTCCGTGAAAACACCGAGGGCGAATACTCCAGCATTGGCGGGCGGGCTTTTCCCGGCACAGAACGTGAGTTTGTCCTGCAAGAGTCGGTGTTCACCCGTATCGGCGTGGACCGCGTGCTGAAGTTCGCGTTCGAGCTGGCGCAGTCCCGGCCCAAGAAGCATCTGACCAGCGCGACGAAATCCAATGGCATCTCGATTTCCATGCCTTACTGGGATGAGCGCGTGGCCGAGATGGCCAAAAGCTATCCGGGCATTCAGCTGGATAAATTTCACATCGACATCCTGACCGCACATTTCGTGCAGCGGCCCGACTTCTTCGACGTGGTCGTGGCGAGCAATCTTTTCGGCGACATCCTGAGCGATCTGGGGCCGGCGTGCACGGGCACCATAGGCATTGCGCCCAGTGCCAACCTGAATCCCGAGCGGAAATTTCCCTCGCTGTTCGAGCCGGTGCACGGCTCGGCGCCCGACATTGCGGGCCGCAACATCGCCAACCCCATCGGGCAAATGTGGTGCGGCGCCATGATGCTGGAGTTTCTGGGACACAAGAATGCGCACGACGGCATCCTCGCCGCGATTGAGAAGGTATTGAGCCCTGGAAGCGGCGCGCCGCGCACCCCGGACCTGGGTGGAAAAGCCGGAACGAGCGACCTCGGCAAGGCTGTCGCCGAGGCGTTGTCCGCCTCCTGAAGCCGCCCTAAAGACGGTCTTTGTCAAGCATGAAAATTACACATCATGCTTACGATTAAGTCGTGAAAGCGTGGAAAAACCGTCTAGAATCCGCCTCCGCACGTTGTAAAAACTTGCTGCTGTATTGACAGGTTAGAAGTCCATGGCTCTAATTGGCATCAGCAGAAAACCTGCACATGCCGCTCCCGCTGACACGTTCAACACAGTGTCCCGGGAGATATTTTTTAGAGACAACCAGATTAACTTTTTTTATCAACGAGGGGCTCCTTGTGAACAAGACCGAACTGATCGAGCACATTGCCAAGCATGCTGATATTTCCAAAGCTGCCGCCACGCGCGCGCTGGAG
>JAJKJM010000050.1 GCA_021153985.1 Polaromonas sp. | reverse complement strand
TTGAAGCGGCGCACGCTCATGTTTTCGCCGATCTTGCCGATCAGGCCCTTGCGCACGTCTTCCACCGTCGGGCCGAAGCCGTCCAGCGTGAGAGGCATGGCGCCAATAGCGGCCACATCAGCCGGGTTGTTCTTGACGATGCCTTCGACCACGGCTTTGGTGAAAGCCAGGAAGCTGTCGTTCTTGGTCACGAAATCGGTTTCGCAGTTGATTTCAACCAGGGCGCCCACATCGCCTTCGCGGTGCGCAGCGACCACGCCTTCGGCGGTGACGCGGGAAGCGGCCTTGCCGGCCTTGCTGCCGAGCTTGACGCGCAGGATTTCTTCTGCTTTTTCGAAATTGCCTTCTGCCTCGGTCAGTGCTTTTTTGCACTCCATCATCGGAGCGTCGGTCTTGGCACGCAGTTCAGCGACCATGCTTGCAGTAATTGCCATTTTTGATTCTCCGTTTGTCGTTTTGACCCGCTGGAAGCGATCAATTCGCACCCAGCTTTTCGTTAAGTTGTGAAAAAGGGGCTACGCGAGCCCCTTTTTCGCGTCTGGCGCAGAGCCGATAACTATCAGCCCGCTGCGTTTTCCACTTCGACGAACTCATCCGAGCTCTCGGCCGAAACGGCCTTGACAACGTCGTTCACGGCGTTGGCGCGGCCTTCGAGGATCGCGTCGGCGATACCGCGGGCATACAGCGCCACAGCCTTGGAGGAGTCATCGTTGCCGGGGATCACGTAGTCGATGCCGATAGGCGAGTGGTTGGAGTCAACCACGCCGATCAGGGGGATGCCGAGCTTCTTGGCTTCCAGGATCGCGATTTTGTGGAAGCCCACGTCAATCACGAAAATGGCGTCCGGCAGGGCGTTCATGTCCTGAATGCCGCCGATGTCTTTTTCAAGCTTTTCGATTTCGCGCTTGAAGGTGAGCTGTTCTTTTTTGCTGATGGAATCAAGGCCGGCTTCCTGCTGGGCCTTCATTTCTTTCAGGCGCTTGATGGAGGTCTTGACCGTCTTGAAGTTGGTCAGCATGCCGCCCAGCCAGCGCTGGTCAACGTAAGGAACGCCGGCGCGCTTGGCTTCGGTGGCGACGATTTCGCGGGCCTGGCGCTTGGTGCCCACCATCAGGATGGTGCCGCGGTTGGCGGACAGCTGCTTGGCGAATTTCATCGCCTCCTGGTACATCGGCAGCGATTTTTCCAGGTTGATGATGTGAATGCGGTTGCGATGGCCGAAGATGTAAGGGGCCATCTTGGGGTCCCAGAAGCGGGTTTGGTGTCCGAAATGAACGCCTGCTTCCAGCATTTCGCGCATAGTGGTCGACATAGGAATACTCCAAAAGGTTGTGTCTAAAATCAGCGCTTATCGCCCCATCAATGAGATTTACGGGGCAACACCTTGGGTGGCTGATTTGCGATTTGCTTTGCAAACAACAAAATCGTCATTTGCACAGCCTGTCGAGTATAACATTCTTCCGCTCCCTCCCGGCCTTACCCCCCTCTCCCACCCCCAATGAGCCAGACATCCTCTTCAGGCGACCTCCGTGCTGTTCGCCAGGCACTCCAGGCGGGCCAGGTGCACACCCGGGACGTCCTGGCACAAGCCGCCTTTGTGGCCCAGAGCGAGGCCTGCCGCCATGTTTTCATGCCTGGGGGTCAGCCCGGCCCCTCCGAAGCCCTGAAAGCCGCTCCTGACGGCCTTTCCAACCCTTCCGGCCTTCCTCTGGCCGGTATTCCGGTGTCAGTCAAGGATCTGTTCAATGTGGCAGGCCAGCCCACCAAGGCTGGCTCCATCGCCCTGGCCCAGGCCGCGCCCGCCCAAGCCGACTGCCCTGCCGTGGCGCGCCTGAGGGCCGCCGGCGCGGCGCTGGTCGGACGCACCAACATGGTCGAATTCGCCTTTTCGGGCGTAGGCATCAACCCGCATTACGGCACCCCTGCCAACCCGGCCGACACGGCTACAGCCCGCATCCCGGGCGGTTCATCGTCCGGCGCCGCCGTGTCGGTGGCCACGGGCGCCGCCCTTGTGGGGTTGGGCTCTGACACGGGCGGATCCATCCGCATTCCGGCGGCGCTCTGCGGCATCGTCGGCTTCAAGAGCACGGCCCGCCTGGTGCCGGCTGCGGGGGCCCTGCCCCTGTCCACCAGCCTGGACACCGTCTGCGCGTTGACACGGTCGGTGCGCGACGCCGTCACCGTGCATGAGGTGCTGGCCGCGCGCCAGGTTCGCCTCGCCGGCAAGCCGCTTTCAGCCTGCCGCCTGGCGGTGGCCCGCACGCAAATGCAAGACGCACTCGACGGCGCCGTTGCCCAGGCGTTCGAGCGCAGCCTGCAAGTGCTGCGCCAGGCCGGCGCGCACATCGAAGAAATCGCGCTCGATGAAATCGCCGACCTGGCGGCCATCAACGCCACCGGCGGCCTCTCGGCGGCCGAAAGCTACGCCTGGCACCGAAAGCTGATTGCCGAACACCAGGCTGACTACGACCCTCGGGTGGCACTGCGCATCCTTCGCGGCGCCACCATGAGCGCGGCCGACTACATCGACCTGCTCGCTGCACGCAAAGCCTGGATTTCACGCATGGAGGCCCGGCTGGACGGCTTTGACGCGGTGTTGTCCCCCACAGTGCCCATCGTCGCCCCAGCCATCGCCAGCGTTTTGACGGACGACGCCGAGTTCTTCAGAGTCAACGGCCTTTTGCTGCGCAACACCTCCGTGGTTAACATGCTCGACGGCTGCGCGATCTCCCTGCCCTGCCACGCGCCCGGCCAATTGCCCGTCGGCCTGATGCTCTGGCATGCGGCGCTGCATGATGACGCGGTGCTGGATCTGGCCTTGCAGGTAGAAGCCGCCCTGACCCATTCGCTACAAAAATAATAGCTGCTTGCCCATGTCCTTATTGGGCTGGCGGCCTGTTTTACTTATAAAAACAATGCACAACACGATATCCCGCGACCGGCCGTCCCCGTCGCTGCTCTCGTCCTCCCCACGCCGCTGCGGCGCCCGCGCATGAGAGTCGCCGTCATAGGCGCCGGCATCATCGGCATTACCACCGCTTACGAGCTGGCCCTGGACGGCCATGAAGTCACCGTGTTCGAGCGGCGCGGCGCGGCGGCCGAGGAAACCAGCTTTGCCAACGCCGGCCTGGTCGCGCCGGGCTACGTCACGCCCTGGGCTGCGCCCGGCATGCCGGGCAAGGTTCTCAGCCATCTCTTCAACCGCCATGCGCCGGTCAAGCTCGGCCTACCGCTGTCTGCCGGTGACGTGGCCTGGATGTGGAAATGGTTTCGTGCCTGCAAGCTGGAAACCTACCTGGCCAACCGCGCCCGCATGCAACGCCTGGCCTTCTACAGCCGCGAAAGGCTGCACCACCTGACGGCCGGGCTGGAACTCGAATACGACGGCAGCCCCGGCTACATGGTGCTGCTGCGCTCTGAAAAAGACAGCAAGCTGGTGCAACCGGGCCTGGCTGTGCTGCGCGAAGCCGGCGTGGTGTTCAAGGAAATCGGCCCCGACGAGGTGCGCAAGATCGAGCCGGCGCTGAATCCGGATACTGAATTTCTGGGCGCGGTGTACTTGCCGAACGACGAGGTGGCCAACTGCCGTCAGTTCGCCTTGCTGCTGAAAAACGAGGCCCAGCGCAATGGCGTTAATTTTGAATTCAATACGGCTGTAGCCCAGGTCATGCAAGCGCAAGCAGCTACTGTTTTGATAGCAGGCGAGAGTGGCCCGCGCAGCTTCGACCGGCTCGTCATGTGCGCTGGCCTGGCCTCGGCGCAGCTCCTGAAACCCTTGGGCCTGAAGATTCCCTTGGCTGCCGTCTACGGCTACTCCATCAGCGCCCCTATACGCGAGCCCCTCAACGCGCCCCGCAGCGCGCTGATGGACGAGCGCTACAAGGTGGCGATCTCGCGCCTGGGCAACCGCGTGCGTGTGGCCGGCAGTGCCGAGATCGGCGGCTCGCTTGAAAACAAGCGCGCAGCATCCCTGCAAACTCTTTACAAGGTCTTACATGACTGGTTTCCGGGCGCCGCGCAGCTCGCCAACACCGGCGCCAGCGTGCAGGAATGGAAAGGCGCGCGGCCCATGCTGCCCGACGGCCCGCCCATCATCGGCGACAGCGGCATCCCCGGCTTGTGGCTCAACCTGGGCCACGGCTCCAGTGGCTGGGCGCTCAGCTGCGGCAGCGCGCGGGCGCTGGCCGACCTGATGGCCGGCAAGAATGCGGACATCGACATGGAAGGCCTGGGCGTTGCGCGCCTGGGCTGACTGCCGCCCTGCCAATTTGCAGCATAAAAACGTCACGGCAGGCGAGTACAGTGGTTGCAGCCCGGTGTTTTCTTCCGGGTCGCCATTTCCGCAACCTCACTACCGATTGGAGTACCCATGGGCATGTTCAGTTTTATCAAGGAAGCCGGTGAAAAGCTTTTCGGGCGCGGCGAAGCCAAGGCCGCCCAGGAAGCCGCCGCAGCCAAGCCCACGCCCGAGAACATCGAGGCGCTGAGCAAGGCGGCCGGCGATGCGATCGCCACCTACATCAATTCCATGAACCTCAACGTCCAGGCGCTGGAGATCGGCTTTGATGCGGCCAGTGCCACCGTCACGGTTTCGGGCGTGGCGCCCGACCAGGCCACTAAAGAAAAAGTGCTGCTGTGCTGCGGCAATGTGGCCACAGTGGCCGCCGTGAACGACCTGATGACAGTCTCCAGCCCCGAGCCGGAATCGCAGTGGCATGTCGTCGTCAGTGGCGACAACCTGTCCAAAATCAGCAAGCATTTCTACGGCACGCCCAACAAGTACCCGCAGATCTTCGAGGCCAATCAACCCATGCTGACGCACCCCGACAAAATCTATCCCGGCCAGGTTCTGCGCATTCCGCCGGACGCCTGAAGCGCTCCGCTTTCTGCGCAGTCCCAAGCCCGGTTCGCCGGGCTTTTTTACGCCCGCGGCCGCACAATCAGGCCATGCGAAAAATCTCCAGCGCCCAGAGCGAGCCGCTTCACAGCGTGGCGGCCACCCGCGAACTTGAGCGGCAAACCGCCGCAGGCCTGCCGCCGCACACGCTGATGCAGCGTGCCGGCCTTTCCGTCGCGCGACTGGCCGTGGCCCTGGCGCCACACGCGCAGCGCATCTGGATCGCCTGCGGGCCCGGCAACAACGGCGGCGACGGCTTTGAAGCCGCCATGCACCTGCATCAGTGGGGCAGGAACGTCACCGTCACCGTCACCTGGACCGGCCTGCCCGCCGGAAAAACCAGCCTCCCGCCCGACGCGCAGACTTCACGCGAGCGCGCCCTCGCCGCCGGCGTGCCCATGGCCGCCGAGCCGCCGCGTGATTTTGATTTCTGCATTGACGCGTTGCTGGGCATCGGCGGCAGGCTGGACGGCGGCCGCGAAGGCACGGCATTGATGCGCAACTGGCTGACACGCATGCAGGCCAGCGGCGCGCCACGGCTGGCGGTGGACGTGCCGACCGGTCTGGAGGCGGACACGGGAGCCTTTGCGATGGCGGCGGAAAACACAACAACAACAACAACAGATTTTGCTACGAAATTGATAGCTAATAGCCAAGACAGAATATGGGCCGGAGGCACTTTTACCCTAAGCCTGCTAACACTGAAGCCGGGCCTGTTCACCGCCCATGGCCGCGACTGTGCCGGCCAGGTCTGGTTTGATGACCTTGGGGCCGACAGCGGGCCGAGCGCTTCATGCACGCCGGATGCCTGGCTGCTGGGCGCAGACCAGGCCACGCAGCCGGCAAGGCAGGCCAACGCGCATGCCAGTCACAAAGGCACGTTTGGCGATGTCGCGGTGCTGGGCGGGGAATCCACCGCCCACAGCCACATGGCAGGCGCCGCGCTGCTGGCCGCCCGCGCCGCCTTGCATGCGGGTGCAGGCCGGGTGTTTGTGGCGCTGCTCGGCAGCCCCGCCGTGGCGGTTGACCCGCAGCAACCCGAGCTGATGTTCCGCGCACCCGAGGCACTGGATCTGGCGCAGCAGGTGGTGGTGTGCGGATGCGGCGGCGGGGATGCCGTGCGAGCCGTGCTGCCCAAAGTGCTGTCGGCTGCGCCAAAGCTGGTGCTTGATGCGGACGCACTGAACGCCATCGCCGGGGATACCCAGCTGCAGACCCAGCTCACCACGCGCCATCGCCGTGGCTACAGCACGGTGCTGACACCGCATCCGCTGGAAGCGGCCCGGCTGGCGGGTACCAGCTCGAAAGAGGTTCAGGCTGACCGTTTAACGGCAGCCCGGCAACTGGCCGGGCGGTTTCAGTGCGTGGTGGTGCTCAAAGGCTCGGGCACCGTCATTGCCGCGCCGGGACGCCCGAGCGCCATCAACAGCACCGGCAACGCCCTGCTGGCTACGGCGGGCACAGGGGACGTTCTGGCTGGCATGCTGGGGGCCAGCATGGCCGGCGGGCTGGACGCTTTTGAGGCGGCTCGCGGCGCCGTGTTCGCACACGGGCGCATCGCCGACGAATGGCCGGACAGCCACCCGCTGACAGCTTCAGCGCTGGCGGGCCGGGCCTAGACGAGGATCATCAGGGCGATCTGCAGCAGCACGATCAGCACGATCGCCGAGATGTCGACACCGCCAATCGGCGGGATCACCCGGCGCAGCGGTGCCAGCACAGGCTCGGTCAGGCGGCCCAGCAAGGCGTAAACGGGTGAGCCGGGCTGGACCCAGGAGAGGATGGCAAAACCCAGTACGAGGATGATCAGGGTTTGAAGCGCCACGCGGATCAGCATCTTCAGCGCGAAAACCAGCAAGGTCAGCAACGCAACAGGACCGGCCTGGAGCGACCAGTAGGTAACGCCCCCCAGTACACCAAACAGCAAAGACCACAGCAAGCCATAAGCCAGAGCCAGCGCCGCCGCTGCGATCACGCTGGCCCAATCCACGCGGGACTGCGCCAGCGACCTGGGCAGCACGCGGCGCAGCGGCTTGACCAGCCAGTCGGTCAGGGCCATCACAAAGCTGCCCGGCTGGGCGCTCATATTGACGCGCACCCAGTTCATCCATGCACGCAACAGCGCCGCCGCGATCAGCACGAAGAAAATGGTCTCAAGCAGGAAAGCCAGGATGCGGATCAGCATGGGTGGTCGGTTTACGCAAAGGAAAGTTTAAAAAAACGCAGTGTTTCCGCCGGCGCTATCGGCGCGGCTTCTTGCCCTGCTTGCGCCCGGGGTTGCCCGCCGCCTTCTTGACGGCGGCCTTCAGGGCCTGAATAGGCGACTTGGGCGAGCGTTCGCTGCTGGCGCTGCCACTGCTACGGCCTGAACTGCTTGCGCCCCGGCTGCTGGAGCGGGCTTCCGTGTGCTTGCCCGCCGTCTTTTTGCCGGCCTTGCCGGTGCGGGCGTCTCCGGCATGGCGCGCGTCGCCGCGCTCTTTCGCCGGCAGTTCTGCGGCATGGCCGCCGGTCTTGTCTTTCATGGCGCGCCCGACCAGGTCCTGTCCTTCGTTGACCAGGCGGAAGTCGATCTTGCGGCCATCCAGGTCCACCCGGCTGACCTGCACCCGGACCCGTGTGCCGATGGCATAACGGATGCCGGTGCGCTCGCCGCGTAGCTCCTGGCGGGCTTCGTCGAAGCGGAAGTATTCGCCGCCCAGCTCGGTGATGTGCACCAGGCCTTCGACGTACATCGCATCCAGCGTAACGAAGATGCCGAAACCGGTGGCTGCGGTGACAACGCCGCCGAACTCTTCGCCCAGATGCTCGCGCATGTACTTGCATTTGAGCCACGCTTCAACGTCGCGGCTGGCTTCGTCGGCGCGGCGCTCATTGGCGCTGCAGTGCAGGCCGGCCGCCTGCCAAGCGAGCTCGTCGGCACTGGCTTTTTTGGGCTTTTGCGTCGGCTCCTTGACGCGCGAAGCCAGCCGCTTGGACAGCTTGGCCTCGGCCTCGCCCGGTGTGGGCAGGGTCGGCAGCTGGTACTTGGTCTTGTTCAGCACCGCCTTGATGACGCGGTGCACCAGCAAATCGGGGTAGCGCCGGATCGGGCTGGTGAAGTGCGTGTAGGCCTCATACGCCAGGCCGAAGTGGCCGCTGTTCATGGGCGTGTAGATGGCCTGCTGCATGGAGCGCAGCAGCATCGAATGGATTTGCTGCGCGTCCGGGCGGTCTTTGGTCGCCAGTGCAATTTTCTGGAACTCGCCCGGCTCCGGGTCGTCGCTGATGGTCATGCCGATGCCCGCCGCCTTCAGGTAGTTGCGCAGCATCTCCTTCTTCTCGGGCGTCGGGCCTTCGTGCACGCGGTACAGGCCCACGTGCTTGCTCTGCGCGATGAAGTCAGCTGAGCAGACGTTGGCGGCCAGCATGGCTTCTTCAATCAGGCGGTGAGCCACATTGCGGGTGCGGGGAACGATTTTTTCAATGCGCCCGGCTTCGTCACAAACGATTTGCGTTTCGGTGGTTTCGAAGTCCACAGCGCCGCGCACGCCGCGCTCTTTGAGCAAGGCCTGGTAAACATCGTGCAAATCCAGCAGGTGCGGCACCAGCGCCTTGCGTTGCGCCGCTTCAGGGCCGCGCGTGTTGGCCAGGATGGCCGCCACTTCGGTGTAGGTAAAGCGCGCCTGGCTGAACATCACCGCCGGATAGAACTGGTAGGCGTGGACCTCGCCCTTGGCGTTGACCAGCATGTCGCAGACCATGCACAGGCGCTCAACGTTGGGGTTGAGCGAACACAGGCCGTTGGAGAGCTTTTCCGGCAGCATGGGGATCACGCGGCGCGGGAAATACACGCTGGTGGCGCGGTCATAAGCGTCGATGTCGATGGCGCTGCCGGTTTCCACATAGTGGCTCACGTCGGCAATCGCTACCAGGAGGCGCCAGCCTTTGCCGCGGCCGACCTTGGCGGGCTCGCAGTACACCGCGTCGTCAAAATCGCGGGCGTCTTCGCCGTCGATGGTGACCAAAGGCACGTCGGTCAGATCGACGCGGTGCTTTTTGTCGGCAGGCCGAACCGCGTCAGGCAGCGCGCGGGCCAGTGCCAGTGCTTCATCGCTGAATTCATGCGGCACGCCGTATTTGCGCACGGCGATTTCAATTTCCATGCCGGGGTCGTCGATCTCGCCTAGCACTTCCTTGACGCGGCCCACAGGCTGGCCAAACAGCGCCGGTGGCTCGGTGAGCTGGACCACCACCACCTGGCCGGACTTGGCCGTGCCGGTGGCGCCTTTCGGGATGAGGACGTCCTGGCCGTAACGCTTGTCCTCCGGCGCGACCAGCCAGACACCACTTTCCTGCAGCAGGCGGCCGATGATGGGGTTGGCGGAGCGCTCGAGAATCTCTGTGACGCGGCCCTCGGGCCGGTTTTTGCGGTCGTGCCGCACGATGCGCGCCTTGACGCGGTCCTTGTGCAGCACCGCGCGCATTTCGTTGGGCGGCAGGTAAATATCGGCCTCGCCGTCGTCGCGCAATACAAAGCCGTGGCCGTCGCGATGGCCGGAAACGGTGCCCTCGAATTCAGCGAGCAAACCGGATGAATGGGCGGACGATCCGCCCGAATGGGAGTGAGTTGTTTTGATAAAAAGTCTCGTTTTGTTGGAGGCTGCTGGTTTTGAGTATGCAGCCGAAATATTTCAGGAAAATTTGGGGGCCTGGCCCTGAGAAAGCATTGAAGTAATGGTACACTGCTAGCTGTGCCCGGGTGGCGGAATTGGTAGACGCGCACGGTTCAGGTCCGTGTATCGCAAGATGTGGAGATTCGAGTTCTCTCCC
>JAJKJM010000049.1 GCA_021153985.1 Polaromonas sp. | reverse complement strand
GGGCAGGCGCCGGGGTGCGGGAAGGAGGGTTCATGCTCCAAGCGTAGGCCGGCCCCACCGGAGATGGCACCGGAAACGGACGCCGGCGCAGCAGCAAATGTCGAATCAGGCCGGGCTGCAGCAAAAGCTGCGGCCTTAAGAATGTGTCCGCGGTCTAAGCCCCGCTCAGGCATGCGGCTGCATCAACTGCTCAATCGGGTAGTAGTTCTTGACGAAAGGCGTTTTGATCACGATATAGCTGAAGTACTTTTCGATGCCGATGTTGGCCTCCAGCAAGCCCTCGACGATCTCCTGGTAGTGGTTCACGCCGCGCGTGACGAACTTCAGCAGGTAATCGTAGCCGCCGCTGACCAGGTGGCACTCCACGATCTCGTCGATGGGGCGGATGCTCATCTCGAACTTGACGAAGTCCTCGCGCTTGTGGTCTTGCAGCGTGACCTCGGTGAACACCAGCAGCGTGTCGCCGAGCTTCTCAAGGCGGATCTGCGCGCCGTAGCCGCCGATATAACCGGCTTGCTCCAGCCGCTTCACGCGCACCAGGCACGGGCTGGGAGACAGGCCGACAGCGTCGGCGATTTCGACATTCGAGGCCCGCCCATTTTTTTGCAGGTGGCACAGGATTCGCAGGTCAAGGCGGTCAAGCTTGGGGTTGCCGGTGGAAGTGTTCATTGGTAGCCCCATTTAAGCAAGTTCCACGCCCAAGTCAATCAGGTCAAGCCAGTGCGCGCCGCACGTCGGGCTGGCCCAGCACGGTGTCCAGAGTGCGGTTCAGCCGCTCGAACATCTGCTCAAACTCCGAGGGCGTGAAGCACAAGGCCGGCGCGAAACCCAGGATGCCATCGCCGAAAGCGCGGAAGATGAGGCCGTGCTCGTAAGCCGCTTTGGCGATGCGGTCGGGCAGTTGCAGCGCAGGGTCGAAGCCGGCCTTGGTGTATTTGTCGCTCACCAGTTCCAGTGCGCCCAGCAGCCCGCGCGAGCGCGCCTCGCCTACCAGGGGATGGCGCAGCATGGACCGCAATCCCGCCTCGAAGTGGGGCGTGACGCGCTGGCCGTTGGCAAGGATGCCGCCCTCTTCATAGAGCCGTATGACTTCCAGCGCCACGGCGGCGCTCACCGGGTGCGCGGAATAGGTGGCCCCGTGGCCCACCAGCGCGCCGGCCGGCGTGCCGTCGGCAATGCCGGCGTACACGCGTTCGGACATCAGCAGCGCGCCCATGGGCGCATAGCCGGAGGTCAGCCCCTTGGCGACTGTCATCAGGTCCGGCGACACGCCTTCTGCGTCGCAGGCGAACATCGGGCCGGTGCGGCCGAAGCCGGTGATCACCTCGTCGGCCACGAACAGGATGTCCAGCTCGCGGCAGGCCAGGTGCATGGCCCTGAGCCATCCCTCGGGCGGCACGATCACGCCGCCCGATCCCTGGATGGGTTCACAGAAAAAGGCCGCGACGTTTTCCGCGCCCAGCGCGTGGACCTTCTCGCGCAGCGCGGCCACAGAAGCCGCGATCACCGCCTGCGGGTCGCTGCCGGCGGGGTTGCGGTAGGGGTAGGGCGAGGGGATGTAGTGCTGTTCGGGGCGTGGCAGGTCGAAGCCGCGATGGAAAGCGGGCAGGGCCGTCAGGCCGGCGCCGGTGGACGAAGAGCCGTGGTAGCCGCGCTGCAGCGCGATGAAGTGCTTCTTGCTCGGCCGGCCCGTGGCGTTGTAGTACTGCACGATGAGGCGTACGGCCGCATCAATCGCCTCGGAACCGCCCAGCGTCAGGTAGACGTGCTCCAGCCCGGGCGGCGAGATTTCGACGAGCTTGGCGGCCAGGCGTATGGCCGGTTCGCTGGCGTAGCTGAAATAACCGGTCGCGTAGGGCAGTTCGCGCATCTGGCGTGCGGCGGCTTCCACCACGCTTTCGTGGCCGTAGCCGATATTGACGCACCACAAGCCGGCGAAAGCATCGAGCAGCTCGCGGCCGTCGGCGTCGCGCAGCCAGGCGCCCTTGCCGGAACGCAGCACCGTGGCGCCGCGCTGCTCATGGCCGCGCCAGTTGGCTACGGGGTGGATCAGGTGGGCGCGGTCGAGCGCCACAAGCGAAGAATCAAGTGAAAGGGTTTTGGTGGGCATCATGGGAACAAGCTTAGGCGCGAGTGTGCAGCCGGTGCTGCGGCTTGCCCCCCTTGCGCGCGCACGGCCGTGCTGTTGTTTGCGCGCCTACGGTAGAAGATTCTGCGGGTTTCGGGATGCCGTGCGGGAGGGGTGGGCTCAGTACCCGCGCGAGCGGTCCACCACGCCTTCGAGCGGCAGGCCCGCCTCGTAGCGCCGCAGGTTGTCCAGCAGCGCCTCGGCCGCTGTGCCGGCCTGGGTGGCGCTGGCAATGTGGGGCGTGAGCCAGATGCGCGGATGCTCCCAGAACGGGTGGCCCGGCACGGGCGGCTCCGGCTCGCAGACATCCAGGACCGCGGCCGAGAGCCGTCCGCTTTCCAGCGCGGCGAGCAGGTCCGCCTCTACCAGGTGGCCGCCGCGCGCGGCGTTGACCACGCAGGCACCTTCCGGCAGCGCGTCGAACACACGCCGGCCGAGAATGCCGCGTGTTTCGGGCGTGAGCGGCAGCAGGCACACCAGCATGTCGGTACGGGCCAGGAATTCGTCCAGCTCCGCCTCGCCGCTGTAGCAGCGCACGCCCGGTTCGTCGCGACGCGAGCGGTTCCAGCCCGCGCAATCAAAGCCGAGCAGCCGCAGCTGCGCGAGCGCCGCGCGCCCCAGCATGCCCATGCCCATCACACCTACACGCCGCGTGGAGGCCGGCCGCACGGGATGCTCCTTCCACTGGCTCAGGCTTTGTTGCCGCAGATAAAGCGGCATTTCCCGGTGCAGCGACAGCACGGCCCAGCTGACGTATTCGCACATGCAGGCGGTCAGGCCCGGCTCTACCATGCGCACAACAGTCAGTTCGGGCGGCAGCGCCGCGAAATCGAACTGGTCCACGCCGGCCCCCACTGAAAACAGCAGCTCCAGATTGGGAAGGGCCTCGGCGAGGCGCGGCGGCGGCTCCCAGGCCGCGAGGAAGCGCACCTGCGCCGGGTCCCCGATTTCGGGCCAGGTAAAAAATGGGATCTCGGGCATCCTGCGCGCGAACTGCTCGGCCCAGACGGCCCCGCGCTGCGCCGGCCCTTTATAAAGGAAAGTCATCTTTTCTCCGGAATGCCGCGTACGGCCGCGATACGTATAGCCACTGTCTGTGCAAGGGCACGCGCGGAACCGGCTTCGCCAGGCCGCAGAGTGCGCCCCCTGAGGGGGGAGCGCCGAAGGTGCTTCGGGGGGCTCAACCCATCGCTTGGTTGACCAGCGCCCAGCCGCCGACGGCGGGTCCCCGCTCAAGAGGCCCACCGCGCACCATGGTCGTGACCGTGTCCACCCGCGGCAGGCCCTGGGCCTCCAGCCATTCGGGCAGGCCGCTGGCGGCGTCCACGTCGATGCGCAGGAACTTGCCGGCAAAGTGGCTGCACCAATGCCCGACGAGCGCCTGCGCGCTGGTGAGGTCGGGCGCTACGACCGGGCCGATGGCATGGCCGCGCCCGAAGCGCCGCACGATTGAGAACCCCACCGCTTCGCCGCCGCGTGCCAGCACCACCACCTGGCCTTCGGCCAGCAATTGCTGCAGCATGGCCTGGCGCGGCATGCCGGCGGCCCGGGCGTCCAGGGCGACGAGTGCCTTGGCATCGTTGCGGCCCAGCGGGCGCAGGCGTTCGCCTGGCGCCAGCGCCACCAGCTGCGCCGGCGCGGCCATGCCTTGATGCTGCCGGACTTCGCCCACGATCTCGAAGCCCATCCGTTCATACAGGCCGCGACCTTCGGCCGTGGCGTGCAGCAACACGGTGCGGTCTTCCAGGCCCGCCATCACGGCGTGCATGAGGTGCTGGCCCACGCGCTGCCCCTGCATTCGCGGCGACACCATCACATGGCCCACCGACGCGTGCTGCTTGCCCCAGGGCCAGTGCACCGCGGTGCCTATGAGTTCACCGTCGCGCAGCGCCGCCACGCCCTGGCCGTGCGCCAGGCTGAACTGCCAGTCCTCCAGGCGGTGCGGCCACCCGAACTCGCGCGACAGCGCCTGCGCAGATTCCAGGTCATCCGCATTCAGGCGCCGTATCGAGACACCGTCGGGCAGTGGGCGGCCCACTGCCGCAAGCGCGGACTGTGAGGTGAGAACGTGGTCGGGCATAGGGCTTTCCTTCAGAACGTCAAGGGCGGTTTGGGGAAGATGATGCTCGGCGCCGGGGCCTGCGGCTTGTACGATCTTGGCGCCGGACACGGCCACTGGAAGAACGGCACAAAGCGCCTGGAGCCCCCGGCACTCCGGAGGAATGCTGCGTTCGCGCCGCGCAGAACCGCAACAACTGCGGCGGATGCTGCCTAGGATTGCTCCTATCCGAACCACTACGCCGCCTGAATTATTTCTCCATCCCACCATCCACGAGGCAAACCATGATTTTCCGACCCAAGTACATCTCCTTCGACTGCTACGGAACGCTCATCTACTTTCGCATGCACGAGGTGGCCCACAGCATTGTGGGCGACCAGCTGCCGCCAGAGCGCATGCAGCAGTTCCTCAAGGACTTCAGCGCCCTGCGGCTGGATGAGGCCATGGGCGACTGGAAGCCTTACGACCAGGTGCTCAAGTCCGCGTGGGCGCGCACCTGCAAACGCCACGGGGTCACTTACCGCGACGAAGACGGCCGGAAGTTCTACGACGCCGTGCCCACCTGGGGCCCGCACACCGACGTGCCGTTCTCGCTCACCCGCGTGGGCAACAAGATCCCGCTGGTGATCCTGTCCAACGCCATGAACGAGCAGATCGACGCCAACGTCCGCAAGCTGGAAGCGCCTTTCCACAAGGTCTACACGGCGCAAGACGCCGGCGCCTACAAGCCGCGCCTGCAGGCCTTCGAGTACATGTTCGACCAGCTGGGCTGCTCGCCGGACGACATCCTGCACGTGTCCTCCAGCCCGCGCTACGACCTGATGTCGGCCCACGACATGGGCATCAAGAACAAGGTGTTCGTCAACCGCGGCCACGAGCCCAAGCCCAGCGAGTTCTACAGCCACGTGGAGATCCGCGACATCAACGGGCTGCCTGCGCTGGTCGGCCTGTGAACCGGCACGCACCCGGCTTCCGAATTTTCCATTGCAATAGGACCCGACACAGATGAGCAACCTTACTTTCTTCAAACTCGACGATCTCGGTCCCGGCCGCGAGAGCGCCCCTTTGCCCGAGCGCCTGCTCGACGGCGATCCGCGCTTCGCGAACTGGGACGTGGAACAGACGGCCGACGGCAAGCTGCGCACCGGCGTCTGGGAAATCACGCCCGGCACCATCCGGTCGATCAAGGGCGGCGTCTGGGAGTACTGCCACATCCTCTCCGGCGTGTCAGAGCTGATCGAAGACGGCAAGGAGCCCATCCGTATCCAGGCCGGCGACAACTTCGTCATGAAGCCGGACTACGTCGGCAAGTGGCGCTGCATTGAGACTACGCGCAAGATATGGATCGTCTACGGCAACGCATGAGCGTGGCCGAAATTTCCATGCCCAACAATCTCCTCGTCACCTTCAGGCTCGACCAGCTCGGCGAGCCGCGTGAATACCGCCCGCCGGCCGACCGTGTCATCGAAGGTGACATCGTCTGCCGCAGCTGGGACGTCGACAGTGCCAAAGACGGCAAGGTCCGCGCCGGCGTGTTCGAATCGACCCCGGGCGTCAACCGCTCCATCAAGGGCGACACCTGGGAGTTCTGCCTGATCCTCTCCGGCGTGGCCGAGATCACCGAAGACGGGCAGGCCCCAATGACCTACAGGGCCGGCGATTGTTTCATCATGAAGCCCGGCTACACCGGCACCTGGCGCACGCTTGAAACCGTGCGCAAGGTCTGGGTGACGGCATGAGTGAGCCAGCCGTGTTCGGATTCGCGAACCATGCGTTCAAGCAGACAACAATGATCCCGGAGGCGATATGAAACTGACATCCTATTGGCTGGACACATCGGAGCCCTTCAAGGGCGCCACCCCGGGGCCGGTGCAAGGCAGCTGCGACGTTGCGGTGATCGGTGGCGGACTTACCGGTGCTTCAGCCGCGCTGGCACTTGCGAAGAAAGGCGCGCGCGTCGTGCTCCTCGAAGCGGACACAATCGGCAACGCGGCGTCCGGCCGCAACGGCGGCATGTGCAACAACGGCTTTGCCCAGGACTACGGCATGATGTCGGCCAAACTCGGCAAGGACGTCGCGAACCGGCTCTACCGGGCTTTCGATGCCGGGGTCGACATGGTCGAGCGCCTGGTGGCTGAAGAGAACATCGATTGCAGCTTCGCACGCGTCGGCAAAATCAAGCTGGCGGCCAAGCCCGAGCACTACGAAAAGCTGTTGCGCAGCCAGGAACTGCTGGCCTCCACCGTCGACCCCGACACGCATATGGTGAGCCGTGCGGACCTGGCCGGCGAGGTCGGGTCCGATCGCTACTACGGCGGGCTGGTCTACCGTAAAGGCGCCGGCATGCATGTGGGGCGTTTTGTGCGCGGCCTGGCGGAAGCTGCGGCGCGGCGCGGTGCTGAAATCCACGAGCGCTCGCCGATGACGGGTTTGCGACCAGCACCTGGCGGCGGCCACATCGTCGAAACGCCGGCGGGCCGGCTTCATGCCAAGCAGGTGTTGCTGGCGAGCGGAACCTCACAGACCGGACCGCTGGGCTGGATACGGCGCAGGATCGTACCGGTTGGCGCCTTCCTGATCGTCACCGAACCATTGCCGGTCGAAATGCTGGACCGCCTCCTGCCAAAACGCAGGATGGCGGTCGATACGAAGAACCTGGTCAACTACTTTCGCACCACACCCGACAACCGGCTGCTCTTCGGGGGGCGTGCCCGCTTCGCCGTCTCCGACCCAGCCTCGGATGAAAAAAGCGGCGCCATCCTGCGAACCGCATTGCACGAAGTATTTCCCGAACTCCGCAGTGCGCGCATCGACTATTGCTGGGGCGGCATGGTCGACATGACACGCGACCGGCTGCCGCGCGCCGGCGAGCGCAACGGCATCTACTATTCCATGGGTTACAGCGGTCACGGCACCCAGATGTCGACGTTGATGGGAAGCATCATGGCGGAGGTCATGGACGGGCGCACCGACCTGAACCCTTGGAAAGACTTCACCTGGCCGGCCATCCCGGGCCACTTCGGCCCTCCCTGGTTCCTGCCTCTGGTCGGCGCTTACTACCGCCTCAAGGACAAGCTGTCCTGAATTCCCTATCCCGGGCCCGGGCGTGACGCTGGCGTTCGGGCTCAGGCAGCACGAGGGTGCCTGAGCGCTGGTCCTAGAAGTCCGCCACCTTCCCCCACATCGACTCCTTGAACCGGGCAGGGTCGAAAGGCTTCGGATCGAAGATCGGCTTGGCGCCGGACACGATGTCCGCGATCAGGTGGCCCGCGCCGGGGCCGATGCCGAAACCGTGGCCCGAAAAGCCCGCGGCCAGGATGAGTCCGGGCACTTGCGGCAGTTCCCCGATACCGGGTACGCCGTCGGGCGTGCTGTCGATGTAGCCCGCCCAGGTGTTGGCAATGCGGGCCTCGCGCAGCGCGGGCAACAAAGCGACGGCACGGCGGTGGATCTCGCCGACGCCGGCGGGGTCGGGAGTCGGGTTGAGGATGCGCGCGCGTTCCATGGGTGTGGGCGCGTCCAGCTTCCAGCGCGCGCGGGTTTCGTGGCCCCAGCGTATGCCTTCCAGGCCGCCGGGAAACACGTTGCGCCAGCGCTTGGCGAACATCGGGATGAACTGCGGCGCGAAGCGCAGCAGCTGCGCCGTGGGGTCGGCGCGCCCACGGCCGCTGATGGCCAGGACGTAATGGCCGTCGGGACGCCGGGTGACGGCGACGCGCGGGCTGGTCAGCGCCGCCGGCAGTTGCTGCGCCACCGGCGACAGGCGCACGATGGACTGGCGAATCGTGGCGAGCGGAAATTGCACGCCGAGCTGGTTGCAGAACGAAGAGGCCCACGCGCCGCCCGCGAGCACCGCGGTGCGGGTCTTGATAGTCCCCGCTTCGGTCACGACGCCGCTGAGCCGGCCGCCTTCCATCTCGATGCCGCGCGCGGCGCAGTTCTGGTGGACGCTGCCGCCGAGCTTCATGATTGCAGCCGCCACCGCGGGCGCTGCCTTGGCCGGGTCGGCCGTCCCGTCGCTGGGCGAAAAGACGCCGCCCTTCCACGTGCGGCCGGTCGCCGCGCCCCGCTCCGAAGCTTCGCGGCCGCTCAGCATGTGCGTGGTCACGCCGACGGTCGTCGCGAATTCGCGCCACTTGGCCCAGCCTGCAATCTGGGCCTCGTCATCGCTGAGGTACAACAGGCCGCAGCGCGTGAAGCCGGTGTCTTCGCCGCTGTCGGCGGAAAACTGATCCCAGAGTTCGAGGCTTTTGGTGGCCATGGGCAGTTCGCGCGCATCGCGGTTCTGTTGGCGGCACCAACCCCAGTTGCGGCTCGATTGCTCGGCACCGATGTGGCCTTTTTCAACCACGGCAACCGAAAGCCCGCGCTTGGCGAGGTAGTAAGCGGTAAAGACACCGATGATGCCGCCGCCGATCACGACGACGTCGGCGCTGGCCGGCGGGGTGTTGGAAGTCTCAAGGAGGCGCAGGGGCTGGGACATGGATGGACTTTGGTCGTTGTTGGATGTCTGCACTGTCTGTGTTCGTTGCACCAAGGTTGTGTTCATGCTGGCTGCTCCTCCTGCCCGAAGCCCAGAATCGCCTTGGTCTCCAGGTATTCCTCAAGGCCTTCGATGCCATATTCGCGGCCGTTGCCCGAGCGCTTGTAGCCGCCAAAAGGGGCATGGGGACTCCAGGCCGGGTAGTTGATGTGCACCTGCCCGGATCGGATGCGCGCCGCGACCGCCCGCGCCGCGGCGAGGTCGCGGCCCTGCACGTGGGCACCCAGGCCGTAGACCGTGTCGTTGGCGATCTCCACTGCCTCGTCCACACTGTCGTAGGCGATGATCACCAGCACCGGCCCAAAGATCTCTTCCTGCGCGATCTGCATCTGCGAGTTCACGCCGGAGAAGATGGTCGGGCGGCAATAGAAGCCGCGCTCCAGGCCCTCAGGCCGGCCGGGGCCGCCGCAAATGAGGCGCGCACCCTCGGCGATGCCGGTGGCGATCATTTCTTGCACCCGGTTGAACTGGGCACGGTTGGCCACCGGGCCGTGCGTGGTCTGCTCCGAGCTCGGCTTACCCACAACAAAACTCAAGGCCGCTTCCAGCGCGATCCGTTCAACTTCCTGCAGCCGCTCGCGCGGCACGATCATGCGGGTCGGCGCGCTGCAGGACTGGCCGACATTGCGAAATGCTGCCCCCACGCCCGCCGGCACGGCACGCGCCAGGTCTGCATCCGGCAAGATGACATTGGGCGACTTGCCGCCAAGCTCCTGGGCCACGCGCTTGACCGTCGGGGCCGCCGCCTGGGCCACCAGCACGCCTGCCCGGGTCGAGCCGGTGATCGAGATCATGTCCACGTCTGGATGCGCGGACAGCGCCGCGCCGACCTCGGGCCCATTGCCGCTCACCAGGTTGAACACGCCCGGCGGGATGCCGGCGTCTTGAACCACCTCGGCAAAGAGCAGGGCGCTCAGGGGCGACAGCTCGCTGGGCTTGAGGACGACGGTGCATCCGGCGGCAAGGGCGGGGCCGACCTTGGCGGTGATCTGGTAAAGCGGCCAGTTCCAGGGTGTGATCAGGCCGCACACGCCGATGGCCTCGCGCTGGATGGCCACGTCGCCGCGGTGGGAGAGGAAGGGGTAGCTGGCGAGGTTGTCACGGGCCACGCGGATGTGCTCGGCCGCGACGGGCACCTGTGTGCTGCGCGCAAAGCTGATGGCCGCGCCCATCTCCAGCGAGATTGCTTGGGCGAACAGTTCGGCCCGCTCGAGGATCAGGGCGTGGACGCGGTCGAGCAGCGCAGCTCGGCGTTCGGGGGAGCTGGTGGACCAGCTCGCGAAGGCGGAGCGCGCTGCGGCCACGGCTGCCGCGACGTCTTGCGCACTTCCCAGCGCAATCCGCGCGATGGGCTCTTCGCTCGACGGGTCGATGACGCTGGCCCGGGATTGCCCCGCAGGCAGGACCCATTCACCATCTATGAACAGGCGGTCCAGGCGGCCGCTCGCTTTGAGTTGCTCGACAAGGTCGACGTTCATGGGCGCTTGTCCTTTGCCGCGGTGCGGCGGATTTTGCGCTGCCTCGCGATGAAGTTGCCCTTGCGGAACCCGCGCGATGTGTCGTCATATTCCATGCTTTCCCTCTGAAAAGAATCGGATTCATGGTACGCCCTTGCCTGGAATTGATCTGCCGTTTAAGCGTGGCCATTCGGCATGAACGGTGCGCAAGCGGCGCACAACCGCAGCATCTGCCGCGGTGCTTCAATAGCATTCATTGCATGGCGCCGGCGAACCGGTGCCGGCTTTGCACCACCTTTTCCGGGAGGACGCTTTCATGACCCCTTGCCCCGAGTCCAGCGGCTTCGATTGCCGTCGCACGCCGACGGGTTCCGACATGCGCCGGATGGCCCGCACGCGCCGCGGCATCGCAAGGGCAGGGGCCCTGGCAGAGCAGCACAAGCCATCGGGGGGACGCCGCACACCATGCCGCCGGCTATCCGCAAAACCGCAGTTTTAACCAAGCGCCCCGGCGTGATCGAGGTATATCCCCGGTCGCCCGGTGCTCCAATGCCTTTACCCCACCACGAGAAACCAGGAGAAAACCATGGCAGATAACAAGCAGCTGAACGGCCT